>DASQCX010000453.1:0-9166 GCA_035634455.1 Burkholderiaceae bacterium | reverse complement strand
GTCGGGCGGATCGGACGCATCCAGCGCCTCCCACGCCTGGCGGTAGCCGACGCAGCGCATCGAGGGCAGGTCGAGGTCGAGTGACGGATCGGCGCGCAGGCGGCGAACTTCATCCAGGAACCCGGCATCCAGCATCGCGTCGAAGCGTTGCGCGATGCGCGCGTGCAGCCACGCGCGTGACGCGGGCTCGAGCGCGAGGAGGGCGCCATCCCGCGGCGGCGCGTCGCGCCGCGCGCGCTGGTGCAGCGCCGACAGCGGCGTGCCGCTCGCGCGCCAGACCTCGAGCGCGCGCTGGATGCGCTGCGAGTCGTTGGGCTTCAGGCGCGCGGCGGTGACCGGGTCGACCTCGGCCAGCTTCGCGTGCATCGCGGGCCAGCCGAGCAGCGCGGCCTCGGCGTCGATGGCGGCGCGGATCGCGGGGGCCGCGGGCGGCATCTCGTCGATGCCGTCGACCAGCGCCTTGAAGTACATCATCGTGCCGCCGACCAGCAGCGGCCAGCGGCCGCGGGCGCGGATCTCGGCGACCAGGCGGCGCGCGTCGGCGACGAACTGCGCGGCGGAGTACGACTGCGCGGGATCGATGACGTCGAGCAGGTGGTGCGGCGCCGCGGCGCGCTCGGCGGGGCTGGGCTTGGCGGTGCCGATGTCCATGCCGCGGTAGACCAGCGCCGAGTCGACGCTGACGATCTCCACCGGCCAGCGTCGGGCGAGCGCCAGCGCCAGCGCGGTCTTGCCGGAGGCGGTGGGGCCGGCGAGGCCCAGCCAGCGCGGCGGCGCGGTCGGGTCGGTCGCGGCGGTCAAAACCGTTCGTCGTCGCGCAGGTAGCGCCACTGGCCGGCGGGCAGCTTGCCCAGCACGACGCTGCCGATGCGCACGCGCTTCAGCCCGGTGACGACCAGGCCGACGGCCTCGCACATGCGGCGGATCTGGCGCTTGCGGCCCTCGCGCAGCACGAAGCGCAGCTGGTCCTCGTTGGCCCAGCTGACCTTGGCCGGCCGCAGCTCGTGGCCGTCCAGCCAGAGGCCGTGGCGCAGGCGCTGCAGGTCGTTGTCGGGGAACTGGCCGCCGCTCGGGTACTCGACGCGCACGAGATATTCCTTCTCGACGTCCGACTCGTCGCCGATCAGATGGCGCGCGATGCGGCCGTCCTGCGTCAGCACCAGCAGGCCGGTGGAGTCGATGTCGAGCCGGCCGGCCGGCGCGAGGTGGCGGCCGTGGCCGGCGTTCCAGCGCTCGCGCGACGGATCGTCGGGCCAGTGGTTGGCGGGCGTGACGAGCACCGACGCCGGCTCGTAGCCGTCCTCGGCCTGGCCGCTGACGTAGCCCACCGGCTTGTGCAGCAGGATGGTGACGCGGCGCGCCTGCTGCGTCTTCGCGGCCTCGTCGACCTCGATGACCTGGTGCGCGAACACGCGCGCGCCCAGCGTCGCGACCTCGCCGTCGACCTTGACCCAGCCGGCCTCGATCCACTCGTCGGCCTCGCGGCGCGACGCGATGCCGCGCTCGGCCAGCACCTTGGACAGGCGCTGGTCCTCGCGCTTGGGCGCATCCGGGTCGGGCGCGGGGCGCGGCGGCCGCTCGGCCTGCGGCGGACGCGGCGCGAAGGCCTCGCGCCCGACGTCGTCGCGGCGGCGCGGCGGCGGGCGATCGCCCGGGCCGGGGGGGCGGCGATCGCCGCGTTCGGGGCGGCCGCGATCGGCGGCCACGGGCTCGTCGCGGCGCGGGCCCTGGTAGCGCGGGCGCTCGTTGGGGCCTTGCGGATAGCTCGGGCCGCGGCCGCGCTCGCCGTAGGGCGGGCGGTCGCGCTCGTCGAACGGCGCGCGATCGCGCTGGCCGTAAGGGGCGCGCTCGCGATCGCCGGATGGCGGACGGTCGCGATCGCGGTCGCGCGGGTGGCCCCCGCGCTCGTCCGGCGGCATCGCGTCGCGCCGGCGCTCGCCCTGCGGCGGCGGGCCGGGGCGGCGGTCGTCGGGATGGTCGCGGAATTCGGGGCGCGGGCCGCGGTCCTGCCACGGGCCGGGGTTGGCGCGGCGCTCGCCGGGGCTGTCGGGGCGCGGGGCGTCGCCGTGGGCGCGGCGCGGGCCGTCGCGGCGGTCGCGCGGCGGCATGTCCTGCGACGGCGCGGCCGGCGGCGGGTCGGCGCGCCAGACGTTGCTGGGCACGTCGCGGCGCGGGCGCGGCAGGTCGCGCAGGTCGGGCTTGTTGCCGCGCGTGGCGGCGTGCCCGGTCGGCCAGCGCGTGATGGAACAGCGACCGCACGAGCGCAAGCCGACCTTGCGGTGGTCTTCCGGCGCGGGGCGCGGGGCCTGGTCGCGCGGGATGCGGCGCGGCGCGGCGGGCGTGCCGGCGGTGGTGGGCGTCGGCGACGGCGGGGCGTCTTCCGGCGGCTTCGGCGGCGGGGTGGGGGAGGCTGTCATGTCGGGGTCTGCCGGAAATCTGGGGAAAGGGCGCGCGGGCTGCGGACGTCAACGTCCGCGCAGGAACAGCGCGTCGAGTTCCTTCATCGTCACCTGGCGCCAGGTGGGGCGGCCATGGTTGCATTGGTCGGAGCGCTCGGTGGCCTCCATCTGGCGCAGCAGGCCGTTCATCTCGTCGAGCGTGAGGCGGCGGTTGGCGCGCACGGCGCCGTGGCAGGCCATCGAGGCGAGGACGTCGTCGCGGGCGCGCTGCACCAGCGTGCTGGCGTCGACCTCGGCGAGATCGGCCAGCACCGAGCGCACGAGGTCGACCGGATCGGCCTGCAGCAGCGCGGCGGGCAGGCTGCGCACGGCCAGGGTCTGCGGGCCCAGGGGCGAGACGTCCAGGCCGAGGGCGCGCAGCGTCTCGGCATGCGTCTCGACCAGCGCGTGCTCGGCGGGCGTGGCGGCGAAGGTGGCGGGGATCAGCAGCGCCTGCGTGGGCATGGCGTGCGTGGCGGCGCCGGCCTTCAGGCGCTCGTAGACGATGCGCTCGTGCGCGGCGTGCATGTCGACGACGACCAGCCCGTGCGCGTTCTCGGCCAGCACGTACACGCCCTGGATCTGCGCGATGGCGCGGCCCAGCGGCCAGTCGGTGGCGTCGGCCTGCGCGACCGCGGCGACGGCCGCGTCGTTGCCCTGCGGGCGCGTCCAGGCGGGCGCGGCGGCGGGCTCGTTGGCCTCGAGGACGGCCGTGCCGCCCACATCGAGGACGCCGCCGGCCACGGGCGCCGGCGCGCCGGAATCGCCGAAGGCGCGCGCGAACAGCGACGCGGTGGCCGCGCCCGCGAGCAGGGGGCGCGCGTCGCTCGCGAGCGGCCACGGGCGCGCGGGCGCGAGGCCGGCGGCGTTCCAGCCGGGCGTCGCGGCGCCGCCGTCGCCGTTGAGGCGTTCGACCGCGGCAGCCGCCGCGGCCGCGAAGCCGCCGGGCGTGCCGAACGACGTCCCGACCGCGCCCGTGCCCGCGTTCGCGCCCGGCGCCGTGGCGCCCGACGGCGCGAGCACGTCCTCCACCGCGCGCTTGACCGCCTGGTGGATGGCACCGGAATCGCGGAAGCGCACCTCGATCTTGGTCGGGTGCACGTTGACGTCGACGCGCGCCGGGTCGATCTCGATGAACAGCACGTAGGCCGGCTGCTTCTGGCCGTGCAGCACGTCCTCGTAGGCGGCGCGCAGCGCGTGCGCGATCAGGCGGTCGCGCACGTAGCGGCCGTTGACGTAGACGTACTGGTGGTCGCTGCGCGTGCGCGCCGCGGCGGGCAGGCCGACGCGGCCGTGGATGGCGATCGGGCCGATCTCGGCGGCGAGCGGGCGGCTGTTGTCCACGAACTCGTCGCCCAGCACGTCGCGGATGCGCTGCGCCTCGTCGGCCGCGCGCCACTGCTCGACCAGCTTGCCCTCGTGCCACACGGCGAAGCCCACGCCCGGCCGCACCAGCGCGTGGCGGCGCACGGCCTCGATGCAGTGCGCCAGCTCGGTGGAGTCGGACTTCAGGAACTTGCGCCGCGCCGGCGTGCTGAAGAACAGCTCGCGCACCTCGACGGTGGTGCCCTGCGCGCGGGCGGCCGGCGCGAGCTCGCCGGAGCGCGCGTCCAGCCGCTGCGCGTGCGCGGCCGCCGGCGTGCGGCTGACCAGCGCCAGCTCCGACACCGACGCGATCGCCGCCAGCGCCTCGCCGCGGAAGCCCATCGTGGCCACCGACTCGAGGTCGTCGAGCGAGCGGATCTTGCTGGTGGCGTGGCGCTTGAGCGCGAGCGGCAGCTCGGCCGCCTCGATGCCGATGCCGTCGTCCTCGATCAGGATGGCGCGCACGCCGCCCGCGACCAGGCGGACGTTGACCTGCGCGGAGCCGGCGTCGAGCGCGTTGTCGACCAGCTCGCGCACCACGGACGCCGGCCGTTCGACGACCTCGCCCGCGGCGATCTGGCTGACCAGTTCGTCGGGTAATTCACGGATGCTGCAGCGCTCGGCGGGCGCGGTCTGGAGGCTCATCCCCGTATTGTAGGAACGCCCGTCGATAATCGCCGGCCATGGACTCCCTGATCCCCCTGTTCCAGCATCTTCTTCACGCCGACCAGTACCTGGCCGGCTTCGTGGCCGCCAACGGCGCCTGGGTGTACGCGATCCTGTTCGCGGTCATCTTCATCGAGACCGGC
Source organism: Burkholderiaceae bacterium (assembly GCA_035634455.1). Taxonomy (GTDB): domain Bacteria; phylum Pseudomonadota; class Gammaproteobacteria; order Burkholderiales; family Burkholderiaceae_C; genus Scleromatobacter. The sequence goes on along the minus strand of DASQCX010000453.1, from coordinate 4,554 downwards.
GTCGTCGTCATGCCCTTCCTGCCGGGCGACTCGCTGCTGTTCATCGTCGGCGCGACGGCCGCGACGGGCCTGGTCGACATCTCGATGGCCCTCGGCGTGATGTTCGCCGCCGCGGTGATCGGCAACCAGACCAACTACACCATCGGCCGCTGGTTCGGGCCGCGCGTCTTCCACTGGGAGAACTCGCGCTGGTTCAACAAGGAAGGCTTCGACAAGGCGCACGCGTTCTTCGAGAAGTACGGCGGCGTCGCGCTGATCGCGGGCCGCTTCATGCCCTTCGTGCGGACGTTCGCGCCGTTCGTGGCGGGCGTGACGCTGATGACGCGGCGCCGGTTCACGCTGTTCGACGTCTCCGGCGCGGCCTTGTGGATCGGCAGCGTGACCTTGATGGGCTACGCCTTCGGCAATCTGCCCTGGGTCAAGGATCACCTGAAGTGGATCTTCCTGGCGATGATCGTCATCCCGGGGGCGCTGGCCTTGATCGGGATCCTGCGCAAGAAGACGCAGCCGGCGGGGTAGATCCGACGCCGGCGCGCCGGAGCATGACATATTCACGCCCAGGCGTCGCGTTCGACACGGCGATGCCTTGTGCGGGCCGCTCGGCGGTTCCAGAGTTCGTGGTCTGGTCAAGAACACCTCAGGAGACAAGAGACATGATCGCAACGACTCGTTCGTGGTTCTGGATGGCGCTCGCTGCCGCCGCGCTCGTGGCCGGCTGCGAACGCGGCGGCCCCCAGGAGCTTCGCATCGGCGTGGTGGTGGCGCAGACCGGCCCGTCCGGTGCGCGCGGCAAGGATCTGCTGGATGGCGCCACGCTGGCCGCCGAGGAGATCAACGCGGCCGACTACAAGATCGGCGAGAACCGGCTGACGGTGAAGATCGAAGCCAGCGACGACCGCGGCGAAGTCGGCCTCTCGAAGCAGCAGGCGCAAGCCTTCGTGGATTCGGGCGTCAACGCCGTCATCGGCCCCGTCAACACGCCCCAGGCGGCTGCCGTGATCCCCGTGGTCGCCGCCAAGGGCATTCCGCAGATGATCACGGCCACCGGCGCGTCGCTGGTTGGCATCGGCAGCGGCAACGTGCTGCGGCTGTTGGCCAACGACGACAAGCAGGGGCGTGCGATGGCGTCCTTCGCGAGCGAGATCTCCACGGGAAAGCGCATCGCCACGATCACCGAGAAGTCCGACTACGGCCGCGGCCTCCTGCACACCTTCGACGACGCGCTCAAGGACAAGCAGCTCGCTCCGGTACTGGCCGTCGAGCTGGACGACGGCCCGCTGCCGGCCAACCTGGCGGCGCAGCTGAAGGAGGCCAAGGTCGACCTCATCGCCCTGTTCGCGAGAGAACCTCAGCTCAACGCGCTGCTCGACGCCATGGACGCCGCGGGCATGACCGACGTCGCCGTGCTGGGCACGAACGTCGTGCGCAACAAGTCGGTCGCGCAGCGGCCGGTGCATGTCAAGGCCCTGTACGCCACCGCCACCGCGATCGACGCGTCCGAGTTCCCGGAAGGCAAGGCATTCCTCGAACGCTTCCATCGCAGGTTCCACGCCGATCCGGTGTGGGGTGCGCAGATCTCCTATGACGCGGTCTACGCGCTCGCGGACGCCGCGCGCCAGGGGCGCAGCATCGAAGGGGCGCAGCTCGTCTCGACCCTCAAGCGCATCGAGCCCGTCACGCAGGTCAACCAGCAGATGCGTTTTGCGACTACGGGCGAGCAGGTCTACCCGAACATCGCGGTCTACAAGGTCGAGCGGGACGCGTGGCGCCTGCAGATGATGTCGGCCACCTGGTGACGGCGCGGGCGCGCCAGGCCCGCCGCGGCTCCCGTGCGGCGGCGACGACGGCTCTGGCATGATTCGAGCCGGGCAGCCACGAGAATCCTGCCCCTCGAGGTCGCCTGCCCATCAGATGTCGCGCACCCCCCCCCGAATCAAGGAATCTCCCGATACCGCCCCGGCGCATCCGGCGCGCCCGCAGATGTCCGACATCGCCCGGCTGGCCGGAGTCTCGGTCGCCACCGTGTCACGCGCGTTGAACGGCAGCAAGCTGATCAACGTCGACACGCGCACGCGCATCGAGGCGCTTGCGCGCTCGATGAACTACACGATCAACGTCGGGGCGCAGAACCTGCGGCTGCGCCAGAACCGCGCGGTCGCCGTGATCGTGCCCTTCGATCCGGACACGCATCAGAGCCTGTCGGATCCCTTCTTCCTGAGCCTCATCGGCAGCATCGCCGACGCGCTGACGGCGCGCGGGCTGGAGATGCTGCTGTCGCGCGCGCCGGTCGACGACCTGGAGCAGGCCACGCAATGCGTCGACGCCGGGCGGGCCAGCGGGATCATCCTGATCGGCCAGTGGCACCTGCACAAGCACCTGAACTCGATGGCGAAGCGGCGCGTGCCGTTCGTGGTCTGGGGAGCCAAGATGCGCCGCCAGGACTACGCGACGGTGGGCGGCGACAACCGGCGCGGCGGCGAACTCGCCACGGCGCACCTGCTGGCCTCCGGCGCACGGCGGATCGCGTTCCTGGGCGACGACGGCCTGCCGGAGATCGGCGAGCGCCTCGAGGGCTACCTGCTGGCGCACGAGAAGGCCGACGTCCGCCCTGTCGTGACGCTGCGCCGGTCCACGCCGTTCCTGCAGTCGCGCATCGTGGCCGACGTCGAGGATCTGGTGTCCAACGGGCACCGCTTCGACGCGCTGTTCGCGGCGAGCGACCTCATGGCGCTGACGGCGATCGGCACCCTGCAGCGCCTGGGCCGGCGCGTGCCCGACGACGTGCAGGTCGTCGGCTATGACGACATCCCCCTGGCGGCGTTCTTCCATCCCGCGCTGACGACGGTGCGCCAGCCGATCGCGCAAGCGGGAGAGGAGCTGGTCGACTCGCTCCTGTCGCAGCTCGAGGGCGAGGCACCGGCATGCAGGCTGCTGCCGACCGAGCTCGTGGCGCGGGAAAGCAGCCGCCGCTGAGCTTTCAGGTGCGACCGGCAGCCGCCGGCCGCACCGCCAGCGTCAGAACGAATAGCGCAGCGTGCCGCGCAGGGTGCGCCCGTTCACCGAGCGGGCGGCGTTCGAGCTGTCGACCTCCGTCCAGCCGATGCGGTTGAACAGGTTGTAGAAGCCGAGCGTGAAGGACGTGTGGTCGTCGAAGTTGTAGGTCGCATGCCCGTTCACCAGCGTGTAGGCCGGCAGCACGACATAGGGCACGGAGGCGCTCGTGGAGGTGTCGCTGTCCTTGGAGCTGCCGATGCCCACCAGCTGCACGCCCACGTCGAAGCGCTCCGTCTCGAATCCGGGGCCGATCTGGTAGATGAGCTTGGGCTGGCGGTTCGCCGGCAGGCCCACGAGGGCGGCATTCGTCGAGCTCTTCGTCCTGGAGTCCGTGTAGGTCGCGCCCACGTTCACGTACCAGCCGCTGCCGCTGTTGTAGCTCGACTCGAGCTCCACGCCCTTGGCGTCGTAGGTGTTGGCCGCGGCCGCCTGCGTCGTGGCGCTGTAGTTGAACTCCGAGACCCTGGCGTCGAACAGCGTGACGAAGGCGCTCACCGGTCCGAAGTTCGCCTTGACGCCGCCTTCGAGCTGCCTGACGGTGTTGATCGGGATGGCGGTGGAGCCGTTCAGCGGCCCGAGGTCCATGATCCGGTCGGCGTTGAACGACGCGCCGTCGCTGTAGCGGACGAACGTCGCCAGCTGCCGGGTCACCTCGTAGTTGGCGCCCAGCGAATATTCGGTGCGCTTGAGCGAGTAATCGATGGGCTGCACGTTCGCCGCCGAGTAGCTCAATGCCGCGCCGGTGGCCGTGCTCACGGGCTGCGCGATGTTGTAGTAGCCCGAGGCGCGCTGGTTGTCCTCGCGCACGCTGCCGTCCAGCGTCAGGCCGCCGAGGTCGAAGGTGGCGAACGCGTAGGGCGCCACGGTGTGGTACTGGCCGTCGTAGTCGCGCGAGCAGCAGCCGCCGAAGCCCGGGCCGAGGTAGCCGCCCTGCGTCGCGCCTTGCGAGGCGTTGTTCAGCAGCACTGGCGCCTCGGAGACGGACGTCAGGTAGCTGTTGAAGTTCCAGACCAGGTTGACCGCCTGGTCGTTCAGGAACAGGCCGGCGCCCGCGACCAGCTTGCCGCCGGCGATCTGGTCGAACGTCTTCGTCAGCTTGAGGTCGTTGGTCGTGTTGCCCAGATCCTTGACGTCGACGTCGAAGGCCACGCTCGTCATGGACAGGCCGGAGTAGGCCTGGCCGGCCTGCGCGCCGGTGGCGATCGTCGTGCCCGTGGCGGCCGTCGCCGCCGCGCTGCCGGGATACCACGCCGCCCACTGGCCGGAGTTCGCGGCATGGCGGAACTTGTCGTCGAGGACCCAGCCCCGGGACAGGTTCAGGTGCGTCTCCAGGCCCACGGTCGCGCTGCGGGTGCGCATGCCGTCGTTGATGTGGATGGTCGAATACGTGTTGTCGTTGTTCAACACGCTGTCGGTCGGGATGCTCGACGAGTAGCCGGTGTACTTGCGCGGATCGATGCCGGCGATCGTGTTGATGTGGCCGTCGACGACGCTCACCGG
>DASQCX010000452.1:0-2691 GCA_035634455.1 Burkholderiaceae bacterium | reverse complement strand
CGCAGCAGTGGCCGTGCTCGTCGAACTCGGGCTCGGCCTCGACGTGGATGATGCGGAAGCGCCCGTCGGGCAGCGTCATCGGCACGTCGGTGGCGATGACGGAGACCTGGTACAGGATCTGGCGCGCCAGCCGCACCAGCGGCTCACGGTCGGTCGGGGCGATCATGCGCAGCATGTCGCGCAGGTTGACGCGGTCGTCCGGTCCGTAGCCGAACACGCGCAGGCCTTCCTCGGACAGCTCCAGGCCGTTGACGAAGCTGCGGTTGTCGTCCATCCACCAGTCGAACGAGCCCATGCGGGCGAGATCCTGCGCGCGCGCCAGCTTGGCCTTGCTGCGTTCGAGCTCCTGGCGCGTGCGCGAGGCGCGCAGCAGGTAGCGCAGGCGCCCGGCCAGCAGGCTCCACTGCGTGGCCTTGACGAAGAAGTCCGTCGCGCCGACCTGGTAGGCGCGGTTGATGGAGGCCTCGTCGTCCAGGCCGGTGAGCATGAGCACCGGCACGTTGTCGAAGCCGGGCATGTTGCGCAGCGCGACGCAGGTCTCGAAGCCGTCCAGGCCCGGCATGATGGCGTCGAGCACGACGACGTCGGGCGTCCAGCTGGCCAGGCGCGTGAGGGCCTCCTCGCCGCCGGTGCAGGACGTGATGTCGAAGCCGCGGTCGCGCAGGGCCGCCGCGGTCATCAGCAGGTTGACCTCGTCGTCGTCGACGAGCAGCACCGTCGGACGGCGGTCCGTCGCCTCCAGGCTCACGCCGTGGTGCAGCGTCATGAGGCGGCCGCCTCCAGGTGCTGCAGGGTCTGGCCGACGGCGACTTCGACGCGCTGGACTTCCGCGTGGAAACGCTCGACCAGCGGCTCGGCGCCGGCGATGTCGCCGCCGCGGACCAGGCGCTCGATCTCGGCGCACAGCGACGACAGCGCGAGCGCCCCGATGCTGGCCGAGGACGACTTGAGCGTGTGCGCGACGCGGCCGACCTGCTCCCACGCGCCCTCGCCGCGCGCGGAGCGCAACTGCTGGGTCAGCTTGGCCAGGGAGCTCTGGTACGTGGTCAGCACGCGCTTGACCAGCTGCGCCTTGCCATCCGGATCCAGCGCACGCAGCTCGGCCAGGCTGGCAGCGTCCAGCACGGGCCTGGAGGCCGCGCCCTCGATTCCGGGGTTGTTCAAGTCGCCCATCGCCCTGAGTTTCTGTAGTCGAGCATTTTCGCCCTGTAATGTAAGCATGTCCGTGCGCCACCAGTGCGTCAATGGCGAAATACTCCGCAGGCAGGGGGCCTTTGGCGTGCCGTCCGCCCCGCTCCGGGGGCGGGCAGGCACGACGCCCGTGCGCCGCTGTGGCGCGAATGTGTCACGGCCTCCCTACAAGACAGGATACGGCACGCCCGCGCCCAGCGCCGCCGGCGCCCGGGCGAAGCCGCCGTTGCTCCTTACAATCGCCCGCATGCGGCTTCCTCAGACTCGATGACCTCCACGCTCGACGTGCTCATGATGCTGGCGCTCGCCGGCTTCGGCGCGATCGGCGCCGTGGCGGGCGCGCTGTGGATGAAGGCCCGCGACGCCGCGACGCTGCGCGAGGCCACCGAGGAGCGCACCCGCCTGATGGCGCTGGCCGACTACTGGACGTGGGAGACCGACGCCACCCACAAGCTCGCCACCTGGCGCCCCCCGGCGCGCCGCCAGGACGGCTGGAAGCTGAATCCGCCGCTGGGCACGCCGCTGACCAGCCTGGCCGCGCCGATCCCCGGCGCCGAGGGCGTCGCCCCCGGCACGGGCAACATGCCCACCAGCTGGCCGCTGTCGCGCCAGCTCGCGGCGCATGCGCCCGTCACCGAGCAGCGCGTGCTGCTGCAGCTCGGCGACCGCGCCGAACTCTGGAGCCTGCGCGGCGAGCCGCGCCACGACGGCGATGGCTTCTTCCTGGGCTACGTCGGCAGCGCGCGCCCCGTCGGCGAGACCGACGCCGCGTCCTTCGGCCAGGCCGCGCTCGCGGCGCTCATGGCCCAGCCGGATGCCACGCTGCTGCTGTTCCGCCGCCTGGAGCAAGGCGCGCCGTGGCGGCTCGAGGCCCAGGGCGCCGGCACCCGGCCGCTGTTCGGCATGACGGGCGCCCCCGAGGACAGCTTCACCGGCACGCCCGACTGGGCCGCCGTCTGCGCCCGCCTGCCCGCCGCGGTCGAACGCGCGCTCGCCGAGATGCCCGCGGGCGAGACGCGCAACGCGGCCGAGTGGCGCGTCGGCTGGAGCTACGTGCCGGCGGACGGCGACCCGCAGGCCGGACGGCTGGTCGTTCTGCGCGCGCTGGCGCCCGAGGCCGTGGCAGCCGCCCTGCCCGCGCCCGTCGCGGCGCCGACGCCCGCCCCGGCCGGCGAGAACGCCGACCACGAGTCCTTCATCTACTCGGTGTCGCACGACCTGCGCGCGCCGATCCGGGTGGTCGAGGGCTTCGCGCGCATCCTCAAGGAGGACTACGGCCGCTTCCTCGACCGCATCGGCAACGACCACGTCGACCGCATCCTCGCCGCCGCCGCGCGCATGAACAGCATGATCGACTCGCTGCTCGCGCTGTCGCGCCTGCAGTCGCAGCCCATCAAGCGCCAGCCGGTGGATCTGTCGCAGCTCACCCGCTACGTGCTGGAAGACCTCAGGAGCAACGAGCCCGAGCGCGAGGCCGACATCCACATCGAGCCGGGCCTG
>DASQCX010000451.1:0-5957 GCA_035634455.1 Burkholderiaceae bacterium | reverse complement strand
CGCCAGCGCCTGCGGCATGCCGTCGTTCGCGCCGCCTCCGCCGCAGGCGGTCAACAGCGCACCGGCGATCAGGCTCGACAGCAACGGCAAGCCCGGACAATGAACGTGCTTCATGGCGTCCTCCAAGCAGATGTCAAGATGACGGGGAGGGGCGCCGGCGAGGTTCGGGCAGGCCGGGCAGCCCCGGCGTGTATCCCTTGTTCGAAGAGAAGCGTTCAAGCGTTGCCGCGACCCGGCCGCGAATTCAGCCAGGCAGCAGCGCCGCCCATTCCGCGCCCGGCGCCGACTCGATCAACAGCGCCGGCCCGCCGTCGGCCGCCGGCAGTTCCAGCCGCGTCGCGTGCAGCCACAGCCGCGACGTCCCGAGCCACGCCGCCACCGCGCGGTTGTGCGCGCCCTTGCCGTGCGTGGTGTCGCCCACCAGCGGGTGCGCGAGGTGCTTGAAGTGGCGGCGGATCTGGTGGCGGCGGCCGGACAGCGGCTCGACCTCGACCAGCGCGTAGCGGCTCGTCGCATGGCGGCCGTCGGGGAACGGCCATTCGAAGCAGGCGAGGCGGCGCCAGCGCGTCACCGCGGGCAGCCGCGGCTGGCCGGCGGACGGCAGCTCGGGGTCGCGGGCGAGCGGGTAGTCGATCTCGCCGCTCTCGGGCGGCCAGCCGCGCACCAGCGCGAGGTAGCGCTTGCGCACGGCGCCCGATTCGAAGGCCTTGCCGAGCGCGGCGGCGACGTCGGCGCTGCGCGCGAACGCGAGCACGCCGGAGGTCGCCTTGTCCAGGCGGTGCAGCAGCCAGACCGGCGCGCCGAGCTGCGTGCGCAGCAGGTCGGCGGCGCTGCGGGTCTCGTGCGCGTCCAGCGACGAGCGATGCACCAGCAGGCCCGCGGGCTTGGCGATCGCGACGATCGCGTCGTCGGCGTGCAGCACGCGCAGGAGCGGGGTGTCGGGCGAATCCATGGGCGCCGATTGTCGACGCTGCGCCCGCGCGATGGCCGCTGCGCGCGCGCCCGGCGCTATTGCGACCCGGGCGCGCGTGCCCTCCTTGGGGCAGCAGCGTGATCTGGGGACCCTCCACGATCAGCTCGTGATATTGCATCGTTCCGCCGGATTCGAGTCCGGCGGTGCGGGAGCGAGGTGCCTGGCGCGGGCCGAAGCGGGCTTCGGCGGAGCCGCCATGCGACGTGCTCCGATGGAAGCCATTCTTCTCTCGCGGACCCGCTTGCGCCATCACCCGAAAAGGGGGACGGACAGCGACGACTGCGCAATCCGTCACGCCGGACGGCGCAGCGTCAGCCGCGCATCGCGCGTCGCGCCTGGCGCGCCGGCGCCGCCGTCGAATCGCGCACGACCAGCTCGTGCGGCAGCACCCGCTGCAGCGCCGCGGAGGCGCGCGTGCCGGGCGTGCCTTGCACCGTGGGCGTGCCGATCAGCAGGTCGACCGCCGCGCGCGCCATCTCCAGCGTGGGCTGGCGGATCGTGGTCAGCGGCGGCCAGACGAGGCTGCTGGCGGGCGAGTCGTCGAAGCCGACGATGGCGAGGTCGCCGGGAATCGCCAGCCCCTGGCGCTGCGCCGCGGCCAGCGCGCCGAGCGCCATGTCGTCGTTGCTGGCGAACACGGCGGTCGGGTGGTGGCGCAGCTTGAGCAGCTGGTGCGTGGCGGCGACGCCGGCCTCGAAGCGGAAGTCGCCGTCGATGACGAGCTCGGGTGCGATGTCCACGCGCGCCGCCTTCATCGCCTTGACGAAGCCCTGCTCGCGCAGCGCCGACGCGGCCTGGTCGGCCGCGCCGCGGATGAACGCGATGCGGCGGTGGCCCAGGCTGATCAGCAGGTTGGTGATCTCCTCGGCGGCGTGGACGTCGTCCATGCGCACGCTGGGCATGTCCTTGCGCTGCCGGGCCGGCGACACCAGCACCGTGGGCGTGCCGCTGTCGTGCAGCGCCTTGAGCACGTGCGGGTTGTCGCACAGCGGCGGCGTCAGGATCATGCCGTCGGGGCGCAGCGTCGAGACCATGCGGTGCACCTGCTCGCCGAGGTCGTGCGCGTCGTTGTCCATCGACTCGACGACCAGGTGGTAGCCGGCCTCGCGGCAGCGCATCGTCGCGCCCTGCTGCACGCCGGAGACGAACGCCGCGCTCGGGTCGAAGTACAGCAGGCCGATGAGGAACGAGCGCGCGCCGGCGAGGCTGCGCGCGGACTGGCTGGGCCGGTAGCGCAGGTCGGCCATCACCTGCAGCACCCTGGCGCGGGTGTCGGGCCGCACGCCGGGCTCGTGGTTCATCACGCGCGACACGGTCTTGATCGACACGCCGGCCTGGTGGGCGACGTCGCTGATGGTAGTGCTCGCGCCGCTGGCCGGCGCCGGGGGGCGGGACGTCGTCATCAGGCGCGCACGGCCATGGCGGGCAGCGCCGGCGCGGACTTCGCCGCGGCGCGCGCGACCATCGCCTGCACCAGCGCGCGGTGGTCGGGCAGGTCCTGCAGCGCGCGCTGGGCCACCTGCGGGATCATCTCGAACTCGCGGCGCGCGTCCTGCGTGCGCGGCCACGCGGCGCGGCGCGCGGACAGGTCCGTCGTATACCCCATGCCGTACAGGACGTACTGCCAGCTCGACGACGGGTACATCTCCAGGTCGGCGACGAAGTCCAGCCGGTGCGGCGGACGGCCGCGCCACATCGCCAGCTTGTCGCGCAGCGTCGCGGGCCAGGACGCCGGGTCGGCGTTGTCGCGCCAGAACGCGGTGTCGGTGCGGCGCGTGATGGCGTAGTGCAGCTTGAGGAAGTCGACGATGCGCTCGAAGCGCGCGGCCATCATCCCGTTGAACAGCCTGGCCGTCGCGTCGATGTCCTCGACGTCCGGCAGCAGGTACCCGATCAGGTAGCACGCGAACTCGATCAGGCCGATGCCGGACGACTCCAGCGGCTCGAGGAACCCGGCGGACAGGCCGACCGCCACGCAGTTGCCGATCCACGAGCGCTCGCGGTAGCCGACGTCCAGCTTCAGCGCGCGCGGCGTCAGGCCGTCGGCCGCGGGCCCGACGTAGTCGCGCAGCACGCGCTCGGCGCGCTCGTCGCTGGTGTGGCGGCTGGAGTAGACGTAGCCGATGCCGCGCCGCTGCTGCAGGCCGATGTCCCAGGTCCAGCCGGCCTCGTGCGCGGTGGCGATCGTGTACGACGGAATCGGCGCATCCGCGGCGGGGTAGGGCACTTGCAGCGCGAGCGCGCGGTCGACGAACAGGACGTCGTCGAGACGCTTCGGTCGCGAGCCGAGCGCGGCGCCGATCAGCGTGGCGCGGAAGCCGGTGCAGTCGACGTAGAGGTCGGCGCTCAGCGCGCCGCTCGCGCGGCCCACGACGGCGCCGATGCGGCCCTGCGCGTCGAGCTCGACGCGCTCGACGGTGTCCAGCACGTGCGCGACGCCCAGCGACTTCGCGTGGGTCGCGAGCAGCGCCGCGAGCTTGCCGGCGTCGAAGTGGTAGGCGTAGTTCATCGGGCCGGCGTAGTCGGCGTCGCTCGCGCGCTTGGGCGCGCGCGCGGCGTCGGCCACGCGCTGCTGCATCGACGCCGCGTCCGCGAACGCGCGCGGCCCGCCCTCGCCGAGCAGCCAGTACGGCAGCAGTTCCGGTGCGCCGGGGCGCTGGGCGGGCGCGTTGAACGGGTGGAAGTAGTGGTTGCCGGGCGTGCCGGGCGCGTCTGCCCAGCCGGCGAACTTCACGCCCTGCTTGAACGTGGCGTCGCACTCGCGGATGAAGCGCGCCTCGTCGATGCCGATCGCGGCCAGCGTGCCGCGGATCGACGGGAACGTGCCCTCGCCGACGCCGATGATGCCGATGTCGGCCGACTCGACGAGCGTGACGCGCGGCCCGCCGCCGGCGCTGCCCAGCGTCTTCGCGAGAAAGGCCGCGGTGAGCCAGCCGGCGGTGCCGCCGCCGACGATGAGGATGCGCTGGATCGCTGTCATGGGGGTCGTGTCTCCTGTTCCGGCGTGTTCTTTGCGCGGCCGGGCGCGTCTCCGCGTATTCCCTGAGCCCGGAGCGCCGGCTTCATATAGCGCATCATATCGGTGGAAAGACAACGCTGTCATCTTTTCGTTGACAGCGTTGTCATCGATCGGCATCATCCGACCCATTCCAGCTTGGCCTGCGACCCGACGACGGTCGCGGGCGAGCAGCCGCACCGGGGTCGAGCAGACCCGGCGCAGCGCGGAATGAGTCCTGAAGACGACATCGATCGTCACGCGACGACCAACGACGCACCACAAAACTGGAGACACCGTGACCCATCGCTCACAGCATTCCCGAGGCCTCGCCTCCCCGATCCACCTGGCCGTCCTCGCGCTGCTCGCCGGCGCCGCGGCCGCGCAGGCGCAGACCGCCTCCGCGCCCGCAGCCGCCGCCAGCGCCGCCAAGGCCGACACCGGCGAGCTGCAGCAGGTCACCGTCACGGCGACCAAGCGCAGCACCAGCCTGCAGAGCACGCCGCTGGCCGTCACGGCGATCGGCGCCGAGCAGATCGAGAAGGCCCACGTGCAGACGATCGCCGACGTCGTGCACCTGGCGCCCAGCTTCCAGGCCACGACCGAGGGCGACCACGGCGTCATCACGATGACGCTGCGCGGCATCGGCAACGACAGCGCCAAGACCGAGTACGCCGACCCTGAGGTCGCGCTGTTCGTCGACGGCATCTACGCGCCGCGCGCCGAGGGCGCCGCCGCGCTGCTGTTCGACATGGAGAACATCGAGGTGCTGCGCGGCCCGCAGGGAACGCTGTGGGGCCGCAACTCCACGGTCGGCGCGGTCAACATGCAGACCGCCAAGGCCGACCTGTCGGGCAACTTCGGCAGCGTGCAGGCCGGTCTCGGCAGCTACGACCGCTGGGGCGCGCGCGGCGCGTTCAACCTGGCGCTGTCCGACACCTTCGCGATCCGCGCCGCGTTCGTGCACGAGCAGCACGACGGCTACGTCGACTACCAGACGCCCAAGCTGCCGTCGGTCGCCGACCAGCAGGCCGCCTATGCCGCGTCGAACCCGTCGGCCACGTCCAAGCCGTTCCAGCCGATCGACCCGAACACCTTCGTGCAGTCGGGCCCGAAGTACAACGCGCAGGACCAGAGCGCCGCGCGCCTGAGCTTCAAGTGGAAGCCCACCCGCGACATCACCTGGAACGCATCGTACGAGAAGTTCCTGGATCGCGGCACGCCCAACATGAACCTGATGCAGGATCCGCGTCCCGGCGAGAAGTTCTGGTCGGCGCTCATCAGCGTGGCGCCGTACCTCGACCGCAACGTCAACACCTTCCGCAGCCGCGTCGACTGGAACCTCGACGACTACCTGACCTTCAACTACACCGCGGGCTACTCGGACTTCAAGGGCTCGGGCGACTTCGACCAGTCCGGCGGCGCCACGGTGCCCACCAGCTTCTCGACCGGCGCCACGGTGCAGGAGGACCGCACCAACTGGTCCCACTACCGGAACCAGAGCCACGAGTTCCAGCTGCAGTCGCGCGGCACGCACGCGGTGGACTGGATCCTGGGCGCCTACTACGCCGCCGAGAACAACGGCATCCGCTTCGACATCCCCATCTCCAACGGCACGCAGCAGGGCAACATCGGCTGGCAGGGTTCGTTCATCCAGCCCAAGGAGACGGTGCAGTCCGAGGCCGTGTTCGGCCAGGCCACGTGGAACGCGACCGACGCGCTGCACCTGACCGGCGGCGCGCGCTTCACGTGGGACGACCGCAAGAACATCGGCGGCACCAACAACGCCCCCGGCCCGACGAGCCCGAACTACCCGATCGACCCGGGCACGACGCCCGCGCAGGACGGCTTCACCGCCTACCAGCACAACGACGGCCACTACACCGGCAACAAGGCGACCTGGCTGGCGCGCCTGAACTACGACCTGTCCAAGGACTTCATGGTCTACGGCAGCGTGTCCACCGGCTACAAGTCGGGCGGCACGCAGGA
>DASQCX010000450.1:0-6838 GCA_035634455.1 Burkholderiaceae bacterium | reverse complement strand
CCGCGCGCCGCGCGCCGCCCCTGGCGCGACAGCGATTGGCACCGCTGGGACACCGGCACGCCGGACCCGCGGTGCGACGCCAAGGCGTTGCGGCGCGAGCAGCGCTGGCGCCGGCGCGCGGCCTGGCACCTGGTGCACTGGCGCCGCCATCACCAGGGCGAGCACCTGGGCCGGCGGCTGCTGGCCACCTTCGTCCTGGCCTCGCTGCTGAGCGTCGCGCTGGTCGCGATCGGGCTGGAGACCGCGTTCAACTGGAACCCCGCGATCGGCCGGGCGCACGGCATGGGCGAGCAGGCGGACTGGATCGAGTCGCACCTCGCGTTCGACGCCGCCGGCAACCCGGTCGCGCTGAGCGAGCCGCCGGATACCTCCTGGGTGTATGGCGCGGCGTCGCACGACTGGAAGTACCGCGTCGTCGACGCGCGCGGCGTCGCGCTGCTGTCCTCGGACGCCGGCGCGCCGCCGTTCGCCGCAACGCCAGCGGGCTTCGACGCCGCGCGCGAGCGCTTCGACCTCGTCGTCGACGGCCTGCCCATGCACGTCGTCACGCAGGCCGAGTCGCGCGCGGGCCGGCCGTACTGGATCCAGGTCGCGATCAGCGAGCGCGCCGCCAAGCTGTTCAGCGGCGCGATGGTCGGCCCCATCCTGCAGAACGCGCTGGTGATCGCGGTGCTGTCGCTGCTGCTGTTCGCCTTCGGCGTGCAGGCGATGCTGCATCACCTGCTGCTGCCGTTGCGGCGCGCGTCGGATGCGGCGTCGCGCATCGCGCCGCGCAGCCTCGAGACGCGGCTGTCCGAGGCCGCGATGCCGCGCGAGCTGCGGCCGCTGATCCGCGCGTTCAACGAGGCGCTCGATCGCCTGCAGCAGGGCTACCGCCTGCAGCAGGAGTTCCTCGCCGCCGCGGCGCACGAGCTCAAGACGCCGCTGGCGCTGATCCGCGGCCAGGTCGAGCTGAGCGAATCCGAGGATCGCGAGCTGCTGCTGAGCGACGTCGACCGCATGGCGCGCCTGGTGCAGCAGCTGCTGCAGCTGGCCGAGGTCAGCGAGTCGTACAACTTCCGGATGGAGGAGCTGGCCATCGGCGCCGTCGCCGGCGAGGCGGTCGACTACCTGCAGCGGCTCGCGCAGCGCGCCGGCGTGCACCTGGACCTGCGCGTGGCCGCCGCGCTGCCGCCGCGCCGCGCCGACCGCGGCGCGCTGTTCGTGCTGCTGAAGAACCTGGTCGAGAACGCGATCCAGCATTCGCCGCGTGGCGCCGTCGTCACCGTCGACGTGCGCGCCAACGGCCTGTCCGTGCGCGACGAGGGCGCCGGCATCCCGCCGGAGCACCTGCCCGAGCTGTTCAAGCGCTTCTGGCGCGGCGCAGGCCGACGCGATACCGGCGCCGGCCTCGGGCTGTCGATCTGCCACGAGGTGGCGCTGGCGCACGGGTGGTCGCTGGAGGCGCGCAACGGCGACGTCGGCGCGGAGTTCGTGGTGTCGTTCGACGCGGGCTGAGCCGGTTCGCGTCAGCGCGGCGCGGCCTTGCGGAACGCCACGTCCACGGCCAGCCCCGTGCCGTCGCTGGCCGTGCGCAGCGTCAGGCGCGCGCCCAGCTGCGAGGTGAACTCCTTGACGATCGCCAGCCCCAGCCCGCAGCCGTCCGAGTCCTGGTCGGCGAGGCGGTAGAAGCGTTCGAGCACGCGTTCGCGCTCGGACTCGGGGATGCCAGGCCCGTTGTCCTCCACCGTGAACGTGGCGACGTCCGCCTCGACCACGATGCGCGTCGTCACGACCCCGCCCGGCTGCGTGTAGCGGATCGCGTTGTCGACGAGGTTCATCACGATCTCGCGCAGCGTCACCGCGTCGCCCTGGACGACGACCTCGGCGGCCGCGCATTCGAAGCCGAGGTCGATGCGGCGGCTGTGCGCGCGGCCCGCGAGGTCGACCAGCACGCTGCGCACGACGTCGTCCAGGCGCCCGTGCGCGTCGTGCCGCTCGGCGGGGCCGTGCACCTCGGCGCTGGACAGCGTGAGCAGCTGGTTGACCAGCCGCACCGACTGCTGCACCGTCTGCCGGATCGCCGACAGCGATTCGGCGCGGCCCGCGACGTCGGACGCGCGCACCGCGTAGCTCACCTGCGTGGTCAGCAGCGTCAGCGGCGTGCGCAGCTGGTGGGCGGCGTTCTGGATGAAGGTCTGCTGCACCATCGTGTGCCGCTCCAGGCGCATCGCGTACTCGTTGATCGCGTCGACCAGCGGGCTCAGTTCGACCGGGACGGCGCCGATCTCGAGCGCGTGCAGCGAGCCCGGGCGGCGCGCGAGCATCGCGTCGCGCAGGCGCAGCAGCGGTTTCAGGCAGCTGCGCAGTCCCACGAGCACGAGCAGCGCGACGAGCGCGAGCGTCGCCAGCTGCTGCAGCAGCGCCTGCATCCACAGGCCCTTGGCGAGCGTGTCGCGGCCCTGCAGGGTCTGCGCGATCTGCACGCGCACCGGCTGGATGCCGGTCTCGGTCAGCACGGGCTGCAGGTAGATCACGGCGCGCACCGGCTCGCCGCGGACGACGGTGTCGAAGAACTGCGAGGTCTCGGGCTGCAGGCGCGCGGGCGACAGCGGGAACTCCGGATAGCCCGTCACCGTGCGGCCGTCGCTGGTGACGACGCGGTAGTACACGTGGTCGGTCTCGGCGGACTGGAACAGCTCCAGCGCCGCCGGCGGGATCGGGTCGACGACGCTGCCTTCCTCGAAGCGCAGGTCCTCGGCGACGACGCGGGCGGAGCCGAGCAGCAGCCGGTCCTGCACCACCGCCGCGGCGGCCTCGGCGTTCTGGCGGCTGACGACGACGTCGAACACCACCGCGCCGGCCAGCGGCAGCATCACCCAGGCCAGCAGCCGGCCGCGCAGGCTATGCGCCATGGTGGACGGGCCGCAGCACGTAGCCCAGGCCGCGCAGCGTGACGATGGCGGCGTCGCTGCCCTCGAGCTTCTTGCGCAGGCGGTGCACGTAGATCTCGATGGCGTCGGCCGAGACGCCGTCCTCCAGCGACGACAGGCTGTGGCCCAGCGTCGCCTTCGACACGGTGGTCCCGGCCTTGAGCGCCAGCACCTCCAGCACCGTGCGTTCGCGCGGCGTCAGCGTCAGCGGCTTGCCGGCCAGCGTGAACTCGCGCGTGGCGCCGTGGAAGACGAGGTCGCCGCACGCGACCTGCGGGTTGGCGACGTGCGCCGAGCGCCGCAGCAGCACGCGGATGCGCGCCTCGAGCTCCTCGACCTCGAACGGCTTGGCGACGTAGTCGTCGGCGCCGTGGTCGAGTTCGGTGACGCGGCTGCGCGTCGTGTTGTCCGCGGTCAGCACCAGCACCGGCGTCGCGTTGCCGCGCTCGCGCAGGCGGCGCAGCACCTCGTGGCCGCCCAGCTTGGGCAGCGCGAGATCCAGCAGCACCAGGTCGTAGGCCTCGGTGCGCAGGACGAAGTCCGCATCCTCGCCGTTCTCGACCCAGTCGACGGCGTACAGCTGCTTGCGCAGCGTGCGTGCGAGCCAGTCGGCCAGCACTTTGTTGTCCTCGACGAGCAGGAGTCGCATGGCGTCAGCGCGCGGCCTTCGCGAACTCCGTGGTGTAGGTGCGCGACAGCTCGATCGGCTTGGCCGTGACCGCGCGCTCCGCCTGCCGCATCACGCGCAGCACGTTGGCCGGGCCGTCGGCGGGCATGACGCCGTCGGGCGTGAACATGGACTTGCTCTGCTGCAGCGTGCTCACGTACAGCGCGCGGTCGCCCGCCAGGTAGCCGGGCGGCAACTGCGCCGCGATGTCCTGCGCGTCGTGCGAGGCGATGAAGCGCAGCGCCTTGACGAGCGCGTTGACCAGCCGCTGCACCTCGTCGCGGTGCGCGTTGATCCACGGCGTCGACATGTAGAGGCAGGCCGCCGGATAGGGCCCGCCCAGCGCGCCCGCCGCCTGCGCCGGCGTGCGCAGGTCGACCAGCAGCCGGGCATCGCCCGACTTCAGCAGCTTGGACGCCGTCGGCTCCGTCGTCATGCCGACGTCGATGCGGCCCGCGCGAAGCGCCTCGGCGAAGGCCTCGCCGGAGCCGACGCCCGACACGCGCAGCTCGCCGTAGCGGATGCCGTTGGCGGACGCGAGGTACTGCATCAGCAGGTGCGTCGACGATCCCAGCCCCGTCACGCCCAGCGAGCGGCCGCGGAAGTCGGCGGGCGAGCGGATCGCGTCGGCGCGGCGCGCGGCCACGAGCACGGCCTCGCCCGGCGCCTGGCTGAACTGCACCACGGCCTGCACGAACTTGCCCTTGGCCTGCAGGTCGATGGTGTGGTCGTAGAAGCCGACGACGCCCTGCACGCTGCCCGTGAGCAGGCCGTCCTCCGCGTGGCCGCCGGAGGTGTCGCTCAGGACCTGGACGTCCAGCCCCTGCTCCTTGAAGTAGCCGAGGCGGTCGGCGAGCGCCGCGGGCAGGTAGATCTGCTTCTCGATGCCGCCCACCATCAGCTGGATCGGCTCCGCGTGCGCCGGCGCCGCGCACGCGAGCGCGCACGCGGCCGCGGCGAGCGCGCGCGCGAGGGTCGTCCGCAGGGTCATGTCCTTGCCCATGGCGTGTCGCCTGTCGTTTTCGAGGGGTCCGTCTCCGCTGCGAATACTACGAGCGGGCGCGCGTCGCTGCACGCGTCGCGTGCACTCCGTTGTTTGTGCGACTACGTGATTTCCCTCGCCCTGTCGCGCTGAAAGCTGGTGGAAGGGTAGGGGCTCATAGCCTCGCCGACAGACGGGTGGACGCGGTGACGTCCGTGCCCGCAACCACGGAGACAAGCTCATGACACATGACATTTCGCGCCGCGACGCCATGCTCGCGGCAGCCGCTGCGCTCGCGGCCACGGCCGCGGGCGGCGCCCGCGCGCAGGCCGCGCCCATCGTCATCAAGTTCAGCCACGTCGTCGCGCCCGACACGCCCAAGGGCAACGGCGCGCAGCGCTTCAAGGAGCTCGCCGAGGAGCGCAGCAAGGGCCGCGTGAAGGTGGAGGTATACCCGAACAGCCAGCTCTACAAGGACAAGGAGGAGATGGAGGCCCTGCAGCTCGGCTCGGTGCAGATGCTGGCGCCGTCGCTCGCGAAGTTCGGGCCGCTGGGCGTCAAGGAGTACGAGGTCTTCGACCTGCCCTTCATCTTCAAGGACCAGGCCGCGTTCCGCGCCGTCACCGACGGGCCGGTCGGCGCCGACCTGTTCCACAAGCTGGAGTCCAAGGGCATCCGCGGGATGGCGTACTGGGACAATGGCTTCCACATCATGAGCGCCAACCGGCCGCTGCACCACGTGGCCGACTTCAAGGGCCTGAAGATGCGCATCCAGTCGTCCAAGGTGCTGGACGCCCAGATGCGCGCGCTCGGCGCGATCCCGCAGGTGATGGCTTTCAGCGAGCTGTACCAGGCCTTGCAGTCAGGTGTCGTCGACGGCACCGAGGGCGTGCCGTCCAACTTCTGGACCCAGAAGATCTACGAGGTGCAGAAGCACATGACGCTCTCGTACCACGGCCACCTGGCCTACGCGGTGATCGTCAACAAGAAGTTCTGGGACGGCCTGCCCGAGGACCTGCGCACGATCCTCGACGGCTGCGTCAAGGACGCCACGACCTACGCCAACGCGCTGGCCGCCAGCGAGAACGCGATGGCGCTGGACAAGATCCGCGCCAGCGGCAAGACCACCGTCTACGCGCTGACCCCCGCCGAGACCGACGAGTGGAAGCGCGCGCTGATGCCCGTCCACCACGAGATGGCGGCACGCGTCGGCCAGCCCACCATCGACGCCGTCTACAAGGCCGCGGGCTTCGTGCCCCCGAAGTGATTTCGCAACCCTGGATCCATCGCCAGACCACCCCCCAGCCCCGCAGCGGGCGACAACCAACGGAGACAACATGAACAAGTTCGCATTGCGCGCGACCGCGCTGGCCGTGCTCGCACTGGCCCAGCCGGTGTTCGCCAACGAGATCGACGACCTGAAGGCGGAGATCGCCGCGCAGAAGGCCGCCGAGGCGGCGCAGAAGGCGCGCCTGGACGCGCTGGAGGCCAAGCTCAACGCCGTCACCAGCCAGCAGGCCGCGGCCCCCGCGCCGCAGAAGGCCGTCGCGCCCGCGCTGACCGTCGACCAGAACGGCGCCAAGATCGGCGAGGCGCAGCAAGGCGTCTCGCTCTACAACGACGGCAACACCAGCCTGCACATCTACGGCCTGATCGAGGCCACCGGCAGCCACGCCAACCACCAGGACGCGGGCGGCTCGTCGGTGACGGGCGCCCAAGTGGCCTGGTTCAGCGGCAACCGCCTGGGCTTCGACGCCGACCACGCGCTGGCCATCGGCGACAGCATCGGCCTGCCCGGCCTGAAGGTGATCTCCAAGCTCGAGACCGAGTTCGAACTGCCCACGGGCGACATGGACACCTCCGACGTGTTCTTCAACCGCGACGCCTGGATGGGCTTCTACAGCAAGGATCTGGGCAAGATCACCATCGGCCGCCAGAACACGCTGACGCGCGACTTCACGGCCAACTGGGGCGACCCGTACGGCGGCGCCGACGTCTCGCTCAAGGAAGGCGGCTACTCCAACGTCAACAACTTCAAGCAGTTCATCTTCTATTCGGGCGGCGCCAACGGCACGCGCCTGAACAGCGCCATCGAGTGGAAGAAGAAGTTCGGCGACCACATCGTGGCCGGCCTGGGCTTCGCGTTCGGCTCGCAGGGCGCGGGCGGCAGCGGCGACGTCGGCAACGGCGGCTCGACCCCGGGCGACTTCAAGAAGGGCCAGACCCAGGAGGCGTCGATCGCGCTCAACAGCCTCGCGGTCGGCCCGGGCCTGCTGA
>DASQCX010000449.1:0-3696 GCA_035634455.1 Burkholderiaceae bacterium | reverse complement strand
GAATCCGACCGCCGCGACGCTCGCCCGTCGCGCCGCCTGGCTGGGCAGGTAGGGTGCTTTCGCCCTGGCGCGAGTCCCGGCGGCGTCGTGCCGCCTGGTTCGGGCTGATCCTCGCGGTGCTGCTGGCGCACGCGCTGTTCGGCGTGCGCGTGCTGTCCGGCGTCGTCGGCTGGAGCGCGTCGCCCCCGCACCGGCGCATCGAGATCTCGTTCTCGCAGCAGCTGCAGCCGACGGCGCCGCCCGCCGAGCCGCCGGTGGCCGCGCCGCCGCCCGCGCCGGCGCCGCGGACGCGGCGCGCGGTGCGACCGCTGCGCGCGAGCTCGGCGCCCGCCAGCGCGGCCGCGGAGTCCGACGCCGCGTCCTCCGCGCGCCAGCAGCTCCGGGACGAGGCACTCGCGCTGGCCGACCGCCTGGAGACGGCGCAGCGCGCGGCCGAGGCGGCGTCGGCGGCCTCCGCGGCGCAGGCCCGCGCCAGCGCGGTCGCGGCCATCGCGGCGAGCGCAGCGAGCGCCGCGTCCGCGACGGCCGTCGCCGCGAGCGGCGCGAACGCCGTGCGGCCGGTCGCGGGCGCGGAGCGCAGGCCGCTGTCCTGGCCGCCGTCGACGCGGCTCACCTACACGCTGTCCGGCCTGTACCGCGGCGGGCCGCTGTACGGCAAGTCCGTCGTCGAGTGGCGCCGCGCCGGGGCGCACTACCAGGTGCAGTTCGACGTCCACGTCGCGCCGTTCTTCGATCGCCGCGTCTTCAGCGACGGCCAGATCACCGACCAGGGGCTGAGCCCGCAGCACTACGACGAGACGCTGGAGCTGCCGCTGGTGGCGCCGCGCACGAGCCGCATCGAGTTCACCGACGACGAGGTGCTGCTGCCCAACGGCAACCGCATGATCAGGTTCCCGCAGACGCAGGACCAGGCCAGCCAGTTCGTGCAGTTCGTGTGGCTGTTCACGACGCGGCCCGAGCTGGCGCGCCCCGGCACGTTCATCGACATCCCGCTGGCCCTGACGCACGGCGTGCACCGGTGGCGCTACCGCGTCGAGGGCACGGAGACCATCGCGCTGCCGTTCGGCCCCATCGACGCGATCCACCTGGTGCCGGTGCGCGAAGGCCCGCGCCGCGCCAACGAATATCCGTTCGAGTTCTGGACCGCGCCGACGCTGCAATACTTGCCGGTGCGCGTGCTGCTGCCGCTCGACGACAAGAACTACGCCGACCTGTCGCTAGCCGCGCTGCCGCTTCAGGCCGCGCCCGTGCCCGCGGACGGCGCCGCCAGCCAGGCCATGCTTCGCTGACGAGACCTTCCACCCATAGCCACCCAGGAGACCCGCCGTGACCTACGAATGCATCCTCACCGAGACGGTCGGCGCCGGCCCGCTCAAGACCGGCGTCATCCGCCTGAACCGGCCCAAGCAGATGAACGCGCTCAGCGACCAGCTGATGGACGAGCTCGGCGCCGCGTTGCTGGCCTTCGACGCCGACGACGGCATCGGGGCCATCGTGCTCACCGGCAACGAGCGCGCGTTCGCCGCCGGCGCCGACATCACGACGATGGCCAGGTACAGCTACATGGACGCGTTCATGAAGGGCCACATCTCGCGCAACTGGGAAACCATGCGCCAGGTGCGCAAGCCCGTGATCGCCGCCGTGGCCGGCTTCGCGCTGGGCGGCGGCTGCGAGGTGGCGATGATGTGCGACATGATGATCGCCGCCGACACCGCCCGGTTCGGCCAGCCCGAGATCAAGCTGGGCATCGTGCCCGGCGCCGGCGGCACGCAGCGCCTGCCGCGCGCGGTCGGAAAGGCCAAGGCGATGGACATGGTGCTCACCGGCCGCATGATGGACGCCGCCGAGGCCGAGCGCTCCGGCCTGGTCTCGCGCGTGGTGCCCGCCGACCAGCTGATGACCGAGGCCCTGGCCATCGCCGAGCAGCTGTGCGGCCTCGGCCTGCCCAGCGTGATGCTGGCCAAGGACGCGGTCAACCGCTCGTTCGAGACCGGCCTGACCGACGGCATCGCCTACGAGCGCCGCCTGTTCCATTCGCTGTTCGGCACCGAGGACCAGCAGGAGGGCATGGCGGCCTTCCTCGAGAAGCGCAAGCCGGTGTTCAAGCACCGCTGACCGGGCGCGACCGGGCTTCGCGCCCGGCTCGACGGGGAAGGCGGCCAGACGTCAGGGATTGAAGTCGCGGCGCGTCTCCGCGTCGAACCTGCCGGCGTCGAACACGAAGCCCTGCAGCGGCAGGGTCGCGCGCACGGCGACCTTGCTCGCGTGCTCGGCGCGCTTGCGGCGGCCGCGCACGACGTCTTCGACCACGTCCAGTTTGTCGCCCGTGAGCAGGTTGGCGGTGTTGACGTAGCGTCGGCTGGAATCGGCGCCGCGGCTGGCCAGCACGGTGCGCACGCCCACCAGGCGCAGCGCGCCGGACTTGTCCTTGGGCGCCGCCATGAACTGCCAGCCGACGATGCGCATGCCCGCGCCGTCGGTGCTCGTCGTCTGCACGACCAGGGCCTGGTGCGCGATCAGCACCTGCACCTCGCAGCCGGGGCAGCCGGGCTTGAGCGGCCCGCTGACCGGGCCCAGCTTCAGGCTGCCGTCGGGCTGCGCGAGCAGCAGCGCGAGCAGGGCGTCGGTGTCGCCGCCGCCGGGCGGGTCGAGCACGACGGCGAGGTCGCGCGGGCCGTCCGGGCGCAGCGGGCCGGCGCTGCGCGCCTGCACGACGGCGCCGGGGAAGCGCGACCGCAACAACGCGGTCGCCGCGGCGGGCAGCGACTCCGCCGGCTCGAACGCCGCCACCGGCTGGCGCCGCAGTTCCGGGGCCAGGGCCTGCGGCGTGAAGTCGAAGGTGTCGAACGCGATGGCGCGCCGCGGCGGCACGGTCGACCGGAGTTCGCGCCGGCGCGACGGATCGCTCTGCGTCGGATCGAGCGTGTCGAGCTTCGCGCCGTTGAGCAGGTTGGTGGTGATCGCGTAGCCGTGCGCGATCGGGTCGTCGCCGGCTGGCTGCGCCGCGGTGACGCCGACCAGGCGCAGCGCGTCGTCGGTGTAGCCGAACTGCCAGGTGACGCGCTCGAACTCCGGATCCGACGGCCGCATCACGTGCACCGACAGCCGCTTGTGCGCGATGTCGACGGTGGTCGTGCAGGTGTCGCAGCCCGGCGCCACCGGCTTGCTGGCCGTCGCGACGCGGTACTCGCCGGCGGCGCCCGTCACCAGCACGGCGACGATCGGCTCGCTGGACTGGCCCGGCGGCGCCAGCACGACGGCGAGATCGTCGGCATCGTCGACCTGCAGGTGGCCGGCGCTGTGGCCGACCGGACGCAGCCCGGGGAAGCGCTGGCCCAGCGCGCGCATGGCGGCCGGCGGCACGCCGGTGTCGGTGGGCTGCTCGGCGCGGCGCGGCTCGGGCGCCGGCGCAGGCCTGGGCGCATGGGTGGCGCAGCCCGCGAGCAGCGCGGCGAGGACGGCGGCGGGCGCGGCGGGCCGGAGACGAGCGGGAACCGGAAGATGCATGCCGCGATCATCCCCCTTTCGATGGCGGGGACCGCGTAACGGCGCGTATCTGTCCTTGCTCGTCCTGGGGATGGCGCAGCACCCGTCGGTCACCTGGCGGCGCGAGACGCGAAGCGCGTCGGCGGCCTCGGCGCGACGTCGCGCCGCTAGGCCTGAACCCAGCGCGAGCCGTGGCCGCCGAGCAGCGCG
>DASQCX010000448.1:0-1986 GCA_035634455.1 Burkholderiaceae bacterium | reverse complement strand
TGGACGATCTGGACGACCTGCATCTGCGGCCGCGTCAAGTCGATCCCGGGGACGATCTTGTCGAGCGCGAAGCCCGAGGCGATCACGAAGACGCCAAGGAAGAGCAGGCCGCCCCAGAAGACGATCTTCTCGCCGGCGTTGAAGCGGCCCGACGGCGGGTGCTCGCCGCCAAGCATGCCGCCGGCCTTCATGAGCCAGCGGACGTCGTCGCGCGACGGCAGGTTGCTCGGCAGATAGCTGATGAACAGCAGCACCGCCGAGATCGCGAACAGCGGCCCGACGAAGTTGTGCAGTGTCTTCAGCGCCCACGTCAGCCAGCCGAACAGCTGGCCGCCGATGATCGGCAGCAGCAGGAACTTGCCGAACGCGATCACCGCACCCGAGACGGCGAGGATCGTGAAGGTGATCGCGCTCGCCCAGTGGACGAAGCGCTCATAGGGCGTGAAGCGCTCGATGACGCGGCCGGTGTGGCGGCCGTGGCCGCCGATCGGCCCCTTCCAGAAGTAGTAGCCGAACACCGCGGCGACGACGAAGAGGATGATGAGGCCGCCGAGCGGAACGATCCACCAGTTGCGCATCTGCCGCCACGCCTCGCCGGCGGTCGTCGCGCGCGTCCCGGGATAGGTGGTGATCGGCTGGATGAGGACGCCGCGCTCGCCCATGTCGAGGTTGTTGACGGTGCCGGCGACGCGCCCCGAGTCGTGGACGCCGCGCCAGAACGGCGCGTTGTTGAGCGGCTGGCTGCGCGCGCGCTGCGCGTTGGTGTCGGTCGGCTGCGGCTCCGGCGGCGTCGTCGTCGGCGAACCCGGCGGCAGCACGCCCGCCGGCCCCGAGTCGTTCGGCGCGACCTCGGTCTTCGCCGCCGGTGGCGGAGCGGTTCCCTGTTGCGCGAAGGCGCCTGCCGACGCGGCGGCGAGGAGCGCGGCGAGCACCGCGCTGCGGAGGGTCAGTCGCATGTCGCCCCTTCGCTCACTTGCGCGGCGCGAAGTCGTTCTGACCCTGCGCGCGCTGGGTCATCTGCGCATTCCAGCTCGCCTCGTTGCCGGGCGTCCAGCCGGGGGCGAGAAAGCGCTGGTCCTTGGTCTGCCACGCCGGGGTGTCCGACTTGCGCTTGCCGCTCTCGATCGTCTGCACCTTCTCGCCGCAGCCGGCGACGAGGACGACGGCGGCGGCTGCCGACAAGACGAAGCGCTTCATCACTTCTTGCCTCCTGCCGGCGCGGCGCCGGACGTGCCCTGCGTCGGCTTGCCGTACGCAGTGCCCCAGCCCCAGACTTCGCTGCCGCGGCCGCGGTTCAGGACCCGGGTGCGGAAGATGTCGGCGACGACATCGCCGTCGCCGCCGAGCAGCGCCTTCGTCGAGCACATCTCGGCGCACGCCGGGAGCTTCCCTTCGGACAGGCGGTTGCGGCCGTACTTCGCGTTCTCGGCGGCGCTGCCGTTGGCTTCGGGGCCGCCGGCGCAGAACGTGCACTTGTCCATCTTGCCGCGCAGGCCGAAGGTGCCGTTGCTCGGGAACTGCGGTGCGCCGAACGGACACGCGTACGAGCAGTAGCCGCAGCCGATGCAGATGTCCTTGTCGTGGAGGACGACGCCTTCGGGCGTGCGATAGAAGCAGTCGACCGGACAGACCGCCATGCACGGCGCGTCCGAGCAGTGCATGCACGCGACCGAGATGCTGCGCTCGCCCTGCACGCCGTCGTTCATGGTGACGACGCGGCGGCGATTGACGCCCCACGGGATGTCGTGCTCGGCCTTGCACGCGGTGACGCAGCCGTTGCACTCGATGCAGCGCTCGGCGTCGCAGATGAACTTCATTCGTGCCATCGTGTGCTCCCTAAGCCGTCGCGCGCTCGACCTGGCAGACCGTCGTCTTGGTCTCCTGCATCATCGTCACGCTGTCGTAGCCGTACGTCGTCGCGGTGTTGGCGGCCTCGCCGCGGACAACCGGATGCGCGCCCTCGGGGTAGTACTGGAGCAGGTCGAC
>DASQCX010000447.1:0-2361 GCA_035634455.1 Burkholderiaceae bacterium | reverse complement strand
GAAGACGTCGTCGCGCAGCGTGCTGTGGCCGCGCGCGTCGACGCCGGCGGCGCCGATGTCGGCCAGCCACGGCAGGTAGTCGGCGCTGTTGCCCGACGCGCCCAGGATCGCCGACAGCGCGCCGCCGCCGCTGGTGCCGTTGACGACGATGCGCTCGGCGCTGCCGGGCATCGCGGCGTCGTTCAGCCGCAGGTAGCGCACGGCGGCCTTGGCGTCGACGATGGCCGCCGGCGACTTGCCCGCGTACGACCCGTCGGCCGCCGTGATGCCGCGGCCGCGCGTGCCGACGTCGACGTAGACATAGCCGGCCTTGAGCGCCGCGCCGACGTTGCTGGTGCTGCTGTCGAAGCTCGCGCCGTCCGCGACGCTGGCCGCCACGTAGCTGGACATCCAGCCCGCGTTGTTGACCGCGAAGTAGATGGCGGTCTTCTGGTCATTGGCCGCGCTTTCCGGCACGAACACGTTCATGCTCTGATAGCCGCAGGTCGGGTTGGCGATCGTGCCCGAGCTCTGCGTCGCGGCCATCGCCTGCGGATTGGCGACGTAGCAGAGTTCCTTGTACCAGCGCACCGACATCGTCTGGCTGTCGACGGTGATGGTGATGGTCGTGTAGTTGCTCTTGTCGAACGCCAGCGCCGACGCGCTGCTGGCGGCCTGCGCCGCGGTGCCGCCCACGAGCAGCAGCGCGCCGAGCCCGAGGGTCGCGCGGCGGCTGATCCGTTGTGCCATGTCTTGTCTCCGGTTGGTTTGAAAATGGACTGGGCCACTTTATGGAGACTTGTTTGGCTGCGCGCTGAGTTATTTTCGGATCAGCCTTCAGGATTATTTATGATCCGGGTAAATCCGAGTATGTGAAGGCTTTTGGTGAAAATATTTCCGGATTGGAATATTCTGAATATATCCGGAGCACCGGGATACTGTCGAGTATCTCGCTCGCGCAGGCGCAACGGAGGGGCGTCAGGCCCAGGGATCGAGCAGGGACACGCCGGTGGGTTCGAAGTCGGCGCTGTCGCGCGTGACGACCTTCATCCCGTGCACCAGCGCGGTCGCGGCGATGAGCGCGTCGCGTTCCTTGCGCGGATCGGGCACGTGCAGGCGGGCGCAGCGCAGCGCCACGCGGTCGTCGATGGTCAGGACGCGGCCCTCGAACGCTGGCAGCACCTGGCGTTCGAACCAGCGGCGGATCGGCGCGGCCTGGCTCGGATCGCGGCGTTCGAGCCGCAACACGCCTTGCTCGATTTCCATCAACGTGATCACCGACAGGTACAGCGCGCCTGGCCGGACGGTTTCCGCCCAGGCGACGACGCGCGGATCGGCCTTGCCGCTGCCCGCCTTGCGCAACTCGGAGACGACGTTCGTGTCGAGGATGTACATCAGCTGAAGTCCGTGGGCTTCAGGGTGATGCGGATCGGCACGGCCTCGAAATCCGCGCCGTCGTCATGCGGCATCGCCAGCAGGTCGACGATGCTGGCCGCGGGTTCCGTCAGCCGGCGATATTCGTCGATGCTCAGGAGCACGTGGGCCGGGCGTCCGCGGTCGGTGATGTAGACCGGGCCTTCCTCGGCGGCGCGCTTGGCGCCGCCGGCATCCTGGTTGAACTCGCGGCTCGTGTAGGTGGTCGTTCGCTTGAGGGATCCCATGACGATGATCCTCCCGGAGGACGGGATGTAGAAACGTTACTACATTCCGCCGAGGCGCGCAAGCCAGTGCCGTCGCTCAGGCCGCGTCGCGCGGCTTGCGCGGGCCTGCGACCTTGATCGCTTTGCGCGGCTTGGGCGCGGCCGCGGCGGCCGGCGCCGGCGCGGCGTTGGGGGCCACGAAGGCGTCGGTGGCGTCCGGGGCGGCGCCGTCGGCGGACGCCGGCTTGTCGTCTTCCTTGATCACGCGCGAGTAGGGCGCCAGGATGTTGACGAGCTGGCCGTAGACCTTGGGCGTGCCGGCGACGACCTCGCGCTGGTACAGGAAGTCGGCCTCGCCGCTGAAGTTGCCGATCAGGCCGCCGGCCTCGGTGATGATCAGCGAGGCGGCGGCGATGTCCCAGGGGCTGAGGCCGGTCTCGAAGAAGCCGTCGTACCAGCCCGCGGCCACGTAGCACAGGTCGAGCGCGGCCGAGCCCGGGCGGCGCACGCCGGCGCACTGCTGCATGACCATGGCCAGCATCTGCATGTAGCGCTGGAAGTCGTCGCCGCGCCGGAACGGGAAGCCCGTGCCGATCAGGCACTCGCTCATGCGCGTGCGGCGCGACACGCGCAGCCGCTTGTCGTTGAGGAATGCGCCGCGGCCGCGCGTCGCGTAGAACAGGTCGTTGCGCGTCGGGTCGTAGACCACCGCCTGCTGCACCGTGCCGCGAAACGCGAGCGC
>DASQCX010000446.1:0-2616 GCA_035634455.1 Burkholderiaceae bacterium | reverse complement strand
CAGGCGCCCGGCCTCCATCGGCCCGCCATGGAGTCCCAGCCGGGCATCCTCGGCCGCGGCGTGGGCGACCAGGCGCGCCGCGTCCGCCGCATCCGGGCGGATCGCGAGGAACAAGGCATGCTTGCGCGCGTTCGACTTCAGTTGCGGCCGCGGCACGCGCCGCGACGGCTCCGGGGGCGCGGCGAACAGGCCGAACTGGTCGCTCATGCGACGCCCGCCCCGCTCACTCCCACTCGATCGTCGCGGGCGGCTTGCTCGAGACGTCGTAGGTCACGCGGTTGATGCCGCGCACCTCGTTGATGATGCGGCCCGACACCTTCTTGAGCAGGCCGTACGGCAGCTCGGCCCAGTCGGCGGTCATGAAGTCGCTGGTCTGCACGGCGCGCAGCGCGACCACGTAGTCGTAGGTGCGGCCGTCGCCCATCACGCCCACGCTCTTGACCGGCAGGAACACGGTGAAGGCCTGGCTGGTGAGGTCGTACCAGCTCTTGCCGGTGGCCTCGTCCTTCCAGTTGCGCAGCTCCTCGATGAAGATCGCGTCGGCGCGGCGCAGCAGGTCGGCGTATTCCTTCTTCACCTCGCCGAGGATGCGCACGCCCAGGCCCGGGCCCGGGAACGGGTGGCGGTACACCATCTCGGGCGGCAGGCCCAGCGCCACGCCCAGCTCGCGCACCTCGTCCTTGAACAGGTCGCGCAGCGGCTCCAGCAGCTTCAGGCCCAGCTGCTCGGGCAGGCCGCCGACGTTGTGGTGGCTCTTGATCGTGGTCGCCTTCTTGGTCTTGGCGCTGCCGGACTCGACGACGTCCGGGTAGATCGTGCCCTGCGCCAGCCACTGCGCGCCCTTGTGCCCGCCGCCGCCGGCCTTGAGCTTGGCGGCCTCGGCCTTGAAGACCTCGACGAACTCGCGGCCGATGATCTTGCGCTTCTGCTCGGGGTCGCTGACGCCGGCCAGGTGGCCCAGGAACTGCGCGCTGGCGTCGACGTGGATGACGCGCGCGTGCAGCCGGCCCGCGAACATGTCCATCACCATCTTGCCCTCGTCCAGGCGCAGCAGGCCATGGTCGACGAACACGCAGGTGAGCTGGTCGCCGATCGCGCGGTGGATCAGCGCCGCGGCCACGCTCGAATCGACGCCGCCGGACAGGCCCAGGATGACCTCCTCGTCGCCGACCTGCTCGCGGATGCGCTTGACGGCCTCCTCGACGTGGTTGGTCATGACCCAGTCGGGCTTGCAGCCGGCGATGCCCAGCACGAAGCGCTCGAGCAGCTGCTTGCCCTGCACCGTGTGCGTGACCTCGGGATGGAACTGCACGCCGTAGTAGCCGCGCGCCTCGTCGGCGATGCCGGCGATCGGGCAGCTGGGCGTGCTGGCCATCAGCTTGAAGCCGGCCGGCAGCTTGGTGACCTTGTCGCCGTGACTCATCCACACCTTGAGCATGCCGTGGCCCTCGGCGGTGCTGAAGTCCTCGATGCCCTCGAGCAGCTTCGTGTGGCCGTGCGCGCGCACCTCGGCGTAGCCGAACTCGCGCTGATGCGAGGGCTCGACCTCGCCGCCGTTCTGCACCGTCATCGTGAACATGCCGTAGCAGATGCCCAGCACCGGCAGGCCCGAGTCCCACACCGCCTGCGGCGCGCGCAGGTCGGCGTCCTCGTAGGTGCTCGCGTGGCTGCCCGACAGGATGATGCCCTTGGCGCCGAACGAACGGATGAATTCGTCGGACACGTCGTTGGGATGGATCTCGCAGTACACGTGCGCCTCGCGCACGCGGCGCGCGATCAGTTGCGTGACCTGGGAGCCGAAATCGAGGATGAGGATCTTGTCGTGCATGGCGGCGAGTCGGGTGGAGAGAAACGGATTCAGGAACGGGCGCCGGCGGGCGCGCCCGTCGCATCGGCGTGATGGCGGCGGAAGTGGACGACGGTCATGGCCATCGCGCACAGCTGCAGCAGCGCGCACAGGTAGTACGGCAGGCCCAGGCGCCAGTCGCCGCGCGGGGCGTCGGCCACGCTGCGCAGCAGCAGCGGCCCGATGACCGGCGCGAGCACCGCGGTGAGGCTGGACAGGCCGGCGACGGCGCCCATGGTCTGGCCCTGGGTCTTGGGATCGGCGGCGTTGGCGACGAGCGTCTGCAGCGATGCGCCGGCCGCGAAGCCCAGCACGTTGCAGGCGATGACCGCGTACATCATCCAGCCCTGCGTGGCAGCGCCCCAGGCCACGTACGCGGCGGCCGAGGACACCAGGCCCGCGACGACCAGCCGCTGCACCGACATCGCCTTCGTGAGCCGGCCCACGAGAACGCCCTGCACCAGCACCGACATCGCGCCGACCGCGCACAGCGACCAGCCGATCTGCTCCGGCTCCCAGCCGAACTTCAGCTGCGTGTAGAGCGCCCAGGTGGTCTGCAGGATGAACTGCGCGAGCGACGCGAAGGCCACGACGCCCAGCAGCGCGCCCATGCTCTTGAGCTGCGCCAGGTGCATCAGCGAGCCGATCGGATTGGCCCGCGCCCAGCTGAACGGTTGCCTGCGTTCGAGCGGCAGCGACTCCGGGAGCACGAAGAAGCCGTACAGCCAGTTGCAGCAGGCCAGCGCGCCCGAGACGAAGAACGGCAGCCG
>DASQCX010000445.1:0-4903 GCA_035634455.1 Burkholderiaceae bacterium | reverse complement strand
GGCAAGCGCACCAAGTTCTGGAACGCCGACGTCTGGGCCGACCACCCGATGCCCGTCATCATCGACGGCCAGCCCGACCCGCAGTACGCCGCGGTCCCCTACCTGCTGATCCGCCGCGGCGCGCGCTGGATCGGCGTGCTGGTCGACCATCCCGGCGCCGTCTACATGGACACCGGGTCGAACTGGTTCTTCAGCGGCAGGGACGACCTGGCCGCGCCGCCCAGCCTGTGGTTCGGCGCCGACGAGGGTCTTCCCGCGTTCTACGTGATCGCCGGCGACAGCATGGCCTCGGTCACGCGGCGCCTGCAGCGCCTGGTCGGCAGGACGCCGCTGCCGCCGCTGTGGTCGCTGGGCCACCACCAGTGCCGCTGGGGGTATGGCGGCACGCGCGACCTGCAGATGCTGGACGCCGGCTTCACCGAGCACGCGTTCCCCAACGACGGCCTGTGGCTCGACATCGACTACATGGACGACTACAAGGTCTTCACGACCAGCCCGTCGCAGTTCGGCGACCGCGCCGCCGAATTGAAGGCGCTCGCCGACAAGGGCCGCCGCGTCGTGCCCATCCTCGACCCGGGCGTGAAGGTGGCCGACGGCTACGAGGTCGCCGCGAGCGGCCTGAAGGCGGACATCTTCTGCAGGAACCCGGAAGGCCTGCCCTACGTCGGCTTCGTCTGGCCGGGCCGCACCTGGTTTCCCGACTACTCGCTGCCCGAGGGCCGCGCGTGGTGGGCCGGCTACGCGCGCCAGTTCCGCGACTGGGGCTTCGGCGGCGCGTGGATCGACATGAACGACCCCAGCACTGGCGCGGCCGAGGTCGACGACATGCGCTTCCAGCACGGGAAGTGGGATCACTGGACGTACCACAACCTGTATGCGACCGGCATGGCGCAGGCCACCTGGGAAGGCTTCAAGGCGGCGGTGCCGGACGAGCGCCCGTTCATCCTGTCGCGCAGCGCGGCCGCCGGGTCGAGCCGCTGGACGGCGCTGTGGACGGGCGACAACTGGAGCAACTGGCACCACCTGCGCCAGAGCATCCCGTGCACGCTCAACCTCGCGCTGTCGGGCATCCCGTTCAACGGCCCGGACGTGCCCGGCTTCGGCGGCCACGCCGACCCGGACCTCGCCGTCGCCTGGTACAAGGCCGGCATGCTGTTCCCGTTCCTGCGCAACCATTCGGTCAAGGGCTCGGTGGCGCAGGAGCCGTGGCAGTTCGGGCCGCAGGCGCTGGAGATCATCCGCCACTACGTGCGGCTGCGCTACAAGCTGCTGCCGTACCTCTACCAGCTGTGGGTGGCGCAGGCGCGCGACGGCGCGGCCGTGATGCGCCCGCTGTTCCACGACTTCGACAACGCCGACGGCCTCGACCTGGATCGCATCGACGACCAGTTCCTCGTCGGCCCCGCGCTGATGCAGGCGCCGCTGCTGCACCAGGGCCAGCAGCAGCGCAGCGTCGCGCTGCCCGGCACGGGCCGCTGGCTCGACGCCGGCACGGGCCGTTTCGTGGCCGCGGGCCGCAGCATCCACGTGCGCAGCGACGCCGCCTCGACGCCGCTGTTCGTGCGCGAAGGCCAGCTCGTCCCGATGCAGGTCGGCGAGCGCACGACGCAGTCCAACGATCTGGCCGACATCGAGCTGCACGTGATCCTCGGCCGCGGCTGCGCCGACGAAGCCGTGCTGGACTACGCGTTCGACGATGGCCTGAGCGACGCCCACGAACGCGGCGAGCGCGGCGTCGTGCGTTTCCGCGCGACGCGCCAGGGCGACGGGATCGCGCTGCGCGTCGAAACGCTGCAGGCATGGAAGCCGCTGCGCGTGCGCGTCGTCGGCTACGACGGCGCCGCGACGGCGACCATCGTCCTGTCGTCCGGCAGCCAGTCCCAGGCGCTGGCGCCCGACAGCTGGAAGTTCGCGGGCCAGCCGCTGGCGGTCGCCAGGGGCGCGGCGGTCACGATCTGAAGTGCAGTCGCCACAAGTGACGACGGCGCCGGTCGAAGCCGACCGGCGCCGTCGCGTACGCGTGCGTCACGCGCGAGGTGCGCCCGCGCGCGGGATCCGGGCCGATCAGGCCGCGGTCAGCAGGTCGGCCAGTTCGTTGAACGAGGCGTCGTAGCCCGGGAACTGCTTGGCGCCGTCGGCCAGGTACTGCTCCTTCGTGATCTTCTTGTTGTAGAGCGCTTCGCACTCCTCGAAGAACCAGGCGCGGTCCGCGCTGGTCGCCAGCGGGATGCTCTTGTAGTTCGGGTCGGCCTTCACGTGCGCGATCACGGACGACATCTTGTGGTCGAACGCGACGCCGGCCATCGAGGCGGTGGCGGTCATCAGGCCGGCGGCCAGGACGGCGGCGGTGGCGACGGCGTGGAACTTGGTCATGGCTATCTCCAGATTTCGAGTAGGGGTGTCGTGTCCCGCGCGCCGGCCGGCCGCGCGAGGACGAAATCGTTCCGACTCATGCGACGGTGAGGTCGCCGAGCGGTGTTCTTACGGCAGGCACGTCTGCATTGCCGTTGTACGAAAGTCTAGGCCGCGAGGGCGCGCGAGTCACTGCAGTTCGTGCCTCCAAAGTCGCACTTCGTCGCAAGAGGGTGAACCCAGGGGAGGTATGTGGCGCACGCGACGCGATCGCCGCGCCAGGACGGTTCCGCCTTCCTGGCGGCGAATTCGTCCGCGAAGGCACACGCACGAACTCGGCCGTGCCGGCGCCACCGGGTGTCTCGACCATGACGGCATCCTCGTCGTTGCCGCTCGCATCCGACGCGCGCAGGCGACCGCACGGGCGCGTGTCTTCCGCGCGACAGACATGTCGACCTGACAACGCTGCCTCAGAGGATTCCGACACCCAGTTCATGGGGGTCGTCGAGCCTTCGAGCGACCACCTGTCTTCAGACCGGTTCGACGAGTTCGCGCTCACTGCGAGGGAGAGGGCATCGGCGTGCACGATGCGAGCCGCATCGCACATCCCCGGACCCGGGTAATTTTCTCTGATAGGAAACTTCTGAAAATGGCCGCGCTCAGCGCTGTTCGCGCGGTGTTCTTGCTAACCTTTTCTTGAGGCGGGCGGTTTCGCCGATGGTTGAACCATCTGGCCGGAACAGGGACTTCACCGCGGGGCGTGACGTGGCCGTTCTTCGAGCGCGCGCGTCTCAACATCAGGAGGTGTCATGAAATCAATCCTCGTGCTCGTGTCGGCGCTGGCCTGCGCGATGCCCGCGATGGCGGGCATCGAACTGGCACAGAAGAAGAACTGCCTGAGCTGCCACATGATCGATCAGAAGCTCGTCGGCCCGGCCTATCGCGACGTCGCCGTGAAGTACGCCGGCCGCGACGACGCATTGAGCGTCCTCTCGGCCAAGGTGCAGAAGGGCGGCACGGGTGTCTGGGGAACGGCGGTCATGCCGCCCAATCCGGTCACGCCCGAAGAGGCGCGCGAACTCGTCGCCTGGATCCTGTCGCTCAAGAAGAACTGATCTTCCGCGATCCGGAGATCGCCTTGGCGCGGACTCGCCGAGTCCGCGCTGCCCGTCCACGTCCCTACAAGGAGACACGACCATGAAAACCGCGAGTTCCGACGGATGCCGCCGCTGGGCCAGCGCCGGCGTCGCCCTGGCGCTGGCCCTGGCCAGCACGTTCGCCCAGGCCGTTCCCAGCTTTGCGCGCCAGACCGGCCAGCCGTGCGCGATGTGCCACGTCGGCGGCTTCGGTCCGCAGTTGACGGACTACGGCATCCAGTTCAAGTTGACCGCCTACACCACCACCAAGGGCGGCGACTGGATCCCGCCGGTCGCCGGCATGGTGATGGCCGGCCTCACGCACACCAGCAAGTCCCAGGACGCCAGCACGCTGGACGGTCATTCGCTGACGGGCACGCTCAAGGGCAACGACAACCTGACGCTCGACCAGGTCTCGCTGTTCGTCTCGGGACGCATCGCCGACAACGCGGGCATCTTCTCGCAGGTCACGTACGACGGCATCGCGCAGCACACGTCGATCGACAACGTCGACCTGCGCGCGGCCACGACCACGCTGGTCGGCGAGCACATGGCGGTGCTGGGCGTCTCGGTCAACAACAACCCGGGCGTGCAGGACCCGTTCAACACCTTGCCGGCCTGGCTGTTCCCGTACATCTCGTCCAACGTCGCGCCCGGCCCCAGCGCCAGTGCCATCCTCGACGGGGCGTTCGGGCAGAAGGCGACGGGCGTCGTGGGCTACGTCCAGCTGGACGGCATGTGGTACGGCGAGCTCGGCACCTACCGGATGCAGACCCTGACGCTGCAGAAGGACTTCGGCATCGCCGCCGCCGATCGCGACCCGGGCGCGCTGCGCGCGCCGCTGTACGCGCGTCTGGCGGCCCGCAAGAGCACGGACTCGTCGTCGCTGGAGGCGGGCGTCGTGATGTTCAAGATCGGCTACCAGCCGGACCGGTCGGCGCCCGACGTCGCGCACATACGCGACGTCGGGTTCGACGCGAGCTACCGCTGGACCGGCGGCGGCGGCGACACCGTCACCGTCCTGGGCAACGTGATCCGCGAGACGCAGACGGGCGCCAACCTGACCGAGTACAGCGTCAACGCGTCGTACTTCTGGAACCAGTCCTGGGGCGCCACGCTGCAGCGCTTCGGCGTCAATGCGCCGGGGCTGGGCTCGCGCGGCACGCGCGCGCAGATCGACTGGACGCCGTTCGGCAAGACCGTGCCCAGCGGCGGCATCGATGCCAACATGCGGTTCGGCCTGCAGCTGACCGCCTACGACAAGCTCGACGGCAGCACCGGGTCGGCCGCCACCGACGCCAACAGCCTCTTCCTGTTCGCCTGGCTCGCGTTCTGATCCGCGTGCGGGCGCTCACGCCATCGATGCGCCGAACTCGGCATCGAAGGCGCCGGCGAACGCCGCCGATCCGGTGAGC
>DASQCX010000444.1:0-3608 GCA_035634455.1 Burkholderiaceae bacterium | reverse complement strand
TGGCGCGCCCCGACCTGCGCGCCGGCACGCTGCACCAGGTGCTGCCGCGCAGCGCGTTCGAGGAACCGGGGCTGTTCCTCTACTTTCCGCGCCGCGCGTCGCAGGCGCCCAAGCTGCGCGCCTTCATCGACGTCGCGCGGGAGCTGCTCAGCGCGTCACCGGCACCGGCGTCGACACCTTCGCCTTGATCAGCGGCAGCATCGCCAGCGCGGCCTCGCGGCCGGCCTCGATGTTCTTCTTGCGCACCGTGAAGTCGGTGCCGGCCACGCCCACCAGGCGCGGATGCAGCGCGACGTCGGCCTCCTTGAGCTCGAGCTCGTTGATGCTGCGGCTCATGATGGAGAAGGTCTGCAGCAGCATGTGCAGCGCGTCGCCGGTGGCGCCGCCGTCGGGCAGCTGCGAGATGTCGACCGCGATGACGACGTCCGCGCCCATGTCGCGCGCCGCGCGCACCGGCACCGGCGAGACGAGGCCGCCGTCGACGTACTCGTGCGTGCCGATCTTCACCGGCTGGAACACGGCCGGCACCGCGCTGGAGGCGCGCACCGCGGTGCCGACGTCGCCGCGGCGGAACACGATGGGCTTGCCGCTGTCGAGGTCGGTGGCGACGATGCCCAGCGGGATCTTCATCTGCTCCAGCGGCTTGTTGCCGGTGGCCTCGCGCACGTAGCGCGCCAGCGCCTCGCCGCGGATCAGGCCGCGGCCGGGGAAGGACCAGTCGGTCAGCGCCGACTCGTCCATGTTGACGGCCAGGTTCTCCAGCTCCTTGCCGCTGCGGCCCGAGGCGTACATCGCCGCCACCAGGCTGCCGGCGGAGGTGCCGGTGACGATGTCCGGGTGGATGCCGTTGTCCTCCAGCACCTCGATGACGCCGATGTGGGCGAAGCCGCGGGCGGCGCCGCCGCCGAGCGCCAGGGCCACGCGCGGCGGGCGCGTCGGCCTGGGCGGCGGGGCGACTTCGGCGACCGACGCGGCCGAGGCCGGGGCGCAGGCCGCCAAGGGCAGCTCCGTCACCGGCCGGGTGGACGGCGCCGTGCCGCAAGCCGCCAGGAACACCGATCCGGCCAGCGCCAGGGTCGCCAACACCACGCGGCGGCCGGCATCCACGGTCGGAAATCGCATTTCCATATTCCTCACAAGCATGTTTCCATAAAAAATGTGTAGTTCCAGTTATGAAGGCGCTTCAATACATTGTCCATCCAATAGGACGGGAGCGCGTGCCTCCCGCCCAGCAACGAGACCACGACGATGTACCAGTACACCGATTTCGACCGCCAGTTCGTACGCGCCCGCGCCGCCCAGTTCCGTGACCAGCTGGAGCGCAACCTGGCCGGCGAGCTGAGCGACGACGACTTCCGGCCGCTGCGCCTGCAGAACGGCTGGTACATCCAGCGCCATGCGCCGATGACGCGCATCGCGATCCCCTACGGCGAGCTGTCCAGCCGCCAGCTGCGCCAGCTCGCGCGCGTGGCCAGCGAGTTCGACAAGGGCTTCCTGCACTTCACCACCCGCCAGAACGCCCAGTTCAACTGGATCCCGCTGCCGCGCGCGGCCGACGCGATGGACGTGCTGGCCGACGCCGACATGCACGGCATCCAGACCTCGGGCAACTGCATCCGCAACATCACCACCGACGTCTTCGCCGGCATCGCGCCCGACGAGATCGTCGACCCGCGCCCCTACTGCGAGATCCTGCGCCAGTGGAGCACGCTGCAGCCGGAGTTCGCCTTCCTGCCGCGCAAGTTCAAGATCGCCGTCAGCGGCGCCACCGAAGACCGCGCCGCCATCGCCTGGCACGACATCGGCCTGCAGCTGGTGAAGAACGACCTCGGCGAGGTGGGCTTCAAGGTGCTGGTCGGCGGCGGCATGGGCCGCACGCCGGTGATCGGCGCGGTGGCCACCGAGTACCTGCCGTGGAACCAGATCCTGGTCTACATCGAGGCGATCGTGCGCGTGTACAACCGCTTCGGCCGCCGCGACAACGCGTACAAGGCGCGCATCAAGATCCTGGTGAAGGCCGAAGGCCAGAAGTTCTTCGACGAGGTCGAGGAGGAGTTCCGCAAGATCCTGGCCGACGACGTCGGCGGCCACGCCCACATCGTCCCGCAGGCCGAGTTCGACCGCGTCGCCGCGTTCTTCACGCGTCCCGCCAAGGTGCACCCGGCCATCGGCGGCTTCGACCCGAACCGCACCGGCGCCGCGCCCGTGCCCTTCCTGCGCTGGCTCGACCGCAACGTGCACGCGCACCAGGTCGAGGGCTATCGCGCCGTCACGCTGTCGCTCAAGCGCCCGGGCCTGCCGCCCGGCGACGTCACCTCCGAGCAGATGGAGGCCGCCGCCACGATGGCCGACCGCTACTCGCTGGGCGAGCTGCGCGTCTCGCACGACCAGAACCTGGTGCTGCCCTGGGTGCGCGAGGCCGACCTGCGCGCCGTCTGGCACGCCGCCAAGGACGCCGGCTTCGCCACGCCCAACATCGGCCTGCTGACCGACATGATCTCGTGCCCCGGCGGCGACCTGTGCGCGCTGGCCAACGCGCGCTCGCTGCCGATCGCCGCCGCCATCACCGAGCAGTTCGACGACCTCGACGCGCTGCTGGACCTCGGCGACATCGACCTGCACATGAGCGGCTGCATGAACTCCTGCGGCCACCACCACACCGGCCACATCGGCATCCTCGGCATCGACAAGGACGGCGCCGAGTGGTACCAGGTCAGCGTCGGCGGCTCCGACGGCAGCACGATCAGCGGCGCCTCGGCGCCCGGCAAGGTCATCGGCCCGTCGTTCGCGGCCGAGGAAGTGCCGGGCGTGATCCAGGCGCTGATCGACACCTACCGCGAGCAGCGCGCCGCCAACGAACGCTTCGTGGATACGGCCCGCCGTATCGGCGTCGCTCCGTTCCGCGCCGCCGCCGACCTGGTGCGCCGCGAGACCGCGGTCGCCGCCTGACCCTCCGATCCCATCGCCATGAAGTTCATCGACCGCTCCACCGACCCCTGGCTGCTGCTGCCCGACTCCGAGATCGCCGGCCCGGCGCCGCATCGCCTGCTGCCCCTCGCGCAATGGGAGGCCGTGCGCGACAACTGGCCCGCCGGCGTGCCCGTGGGCGTGCTGCTGCCCAACACCGCCGACGTCGAGGCGCTGGCCGCCGACCTGCCGCGCCTCGCGCTGGTGGCGCTCGAGTTCCCCAAGTGGGTCGACGGCCGCGCGTACTCGCAGGCGCACGTGCTGCGCGCCCGCCTGCGCTACGCGGGCGAGATCCGCGCCACCGGCGACGTCGTCGTCGACATGATGCCGCTGCTGCAGCGCTGCGGCGTCGACGCCGTCGTGCTGCGCGAGGGCCAGCGCCAGGCCTCGGCCGAGTGCGCGCTGGGCTTCTTCCCGCAGGGACATTACCAGGGCGACGTGCTGCAGCCGCAGCCGCATTTCGCCCGCGAGGTGGCCTGACATGAGCGTCTCCGAACTCCCCGGCTTCTCGTCGCTGCAGGCGCCCGCGCGCGCCTCCGCGATCGAGCTGTATGCCCGCCCGAGCGCGGACTTCGCTGCCAAGCTCGACGCCACGATCGAGCTGCTGCGCGCCGCAGCGCAGGACCACGGCGGCAGCATCG
>DASQCX010000443.1:0-1623 GCA_035634455.1 Burkholderiaceae bacterium | reverse complement strand
AACCTCTGATTTCGCAAGGAATGCCGGCGGGCCTCGTGAGTTCGCACGGCGAATCCGGAATTGTGACAAACGCGGCCCGGCATGGACGTGGGGACTTGCCCGGGCCTGCCGGCTGCCGTGCAATGGGCCGCTCCGGCGATGCAAGGTCCGGGCCATGGATCGCAAGTTCATCGAACTCTGTTCAAACCGAACCCTTTGCGGGACAACCGACACCAAAACACCGATGCAACGCCGCACCGCACTCCGCAGACTCGCCGACGGGCTCGTGCTTGCCGTCGGGCATTCGACTTGCCGAGCGGCCGAGGCCGCCGCCGCGCCGGCGTCCATGCCCGCCATCGCCATGCCCTCGCCCGCCACGTTCACCTGCGACCTGTCCGCGCCGGCGCGGCCGCTGCGGCATCCCTGGCGCCACTGCGTGGGCAGCTGCCACGCGACCACCGCGCTGCGCGCCGACTGGCAGCAGCAACTGGCGCGCGCGCACCGCGAGCTCGGCTTCCGCCACGTGCGCTTCCACGGCCTGCTCGACGACGACATGGGCACGCTCATCACCCAGGACGAGCGCCTCCTGTTCTCGTTCTTCAACATCGACCGCGTGTTCGACTTCCTGCTGTCCGTCGGCATGAAGCCGGTGGTGGAGCTGTCGTTCATGCCGGCGACGCTGGCCTCCGGCGACGCCACCGTCTTCCGCTACCGCGGCAACGTCACGCCGCCGCGCCGCATGGCCGACTGGCAGCTGCTGATGACGACGCTGGCGCGCCACTGGGTCGAGCGCTACGGCCTGGACGAGGTCGCGCAGTGGCCGCTGGAGGTGTGGAACGAGCCCAACCTCGTCGCGTTCTGGACCGGCGGGCAGGCGCGGTACTTCGAGTTCTTCAAGGCAACCTGGACGGCCGTCAAGGCGGTCTCGCCCCGGCTGCAGGTGGGCGGACCGGCCACCGCCGCCAACGGCTGGCTGGACGAGTTCAGCGCGTTCTGCGCCGCCAACGCCTGCCCGCCCGACTTCATCAGCACGCACTACTACCCGACCGACGCGTTCGGCTCGGAGCACACCGACACCGTCTCGCAGCTCGCCGCCGCGCCCATGAGCGTCATGCGCGACCGCGCGCGTGACGCGCGGGCGGTCGCGGGCGCGAGGCCGCTGTACTACACCGAGTGGAACATCACCTCGAACTCGCGCGACCCCCTGCACGACGGCCCGTTCTGCGCCGCGCTCGCCGCGTACTACATGCTGGACGTGGACGACCTCGTCGACGGCTACAGCTGGTGGACGTTCAGCGACATCTTCGAGGAGAACTGGTTCCCCAGCGTCCCGTACCACGGCGGCTTCGGGCTGATGAACCTGTACGGCGTGCCCAAGCCCGTGTACCGCGGCTTCCAGCTGGTCGACCGCCTCGGCACGCGGCGCTGGACGCCGGCCGGCGCGCATCCGACGGTGCAGGCGCACGTCGGCGCGCCGGACGACGACGGCGCGACCTCGGTGCTGCTGCTCAACGTCGCGCTGCCGCGCCACGCGATCGCCGACGCGCTCGTCACCGTGCGGCTGACGGGCCTGGCCGGGCGGCGGCCGCGCGCGGCCCAGCTCTCGCGCATCGACGAGACGCACGCGAACCCGAAGGCCGAGTG
>DASQCX010000442.1:0-4173 GCA_035634455.1 Burkholderiaceae bacterium | reverse complement strand
CTTCGGCCGCGCGCTGCGCATGGGGCTGGCGCTGGATCCGCGCTCGCTGGGCGTCATTCCGTCGACCAAGGGCAGCCTATGACCTCCACCGTGGCCGTGGTGGACTACGGCATGGGCAACCTGAAGTCGGTGTCGCAGGCCGTGGTCAAGGCGGCCGAGGACAGCGGCGTCGACGTCGTCATCGCGCAGACGGCCGACCAGGTCTTCGCCGCCGACCGCATCGTGCTGCCCGGCCAGGGCGCGATCCGCGACTGCATGCGCGAGCTGCGCGAGTCCGGCATGCTGGAGGCGGTGCTGGACGCCGCCGCCCGCAAGCCGATGCTGGGCGTGTGCGTGGGCATGCAGATGCTGCTCGATCGCAGCGAGGAGCAGGACACCGCCGGCCTCGGCCTGATCCCCGGCAGCGTCAAGCGCTTCCGCCTGGAAGGCCGGCTGCAGGACGACGGCAGCCGCTTCAAGGTGCCGCAGATGGGCTGGAACCGCGTGCGCCAGGAGTTCGCGCATCCGCTGTGGGCGGGCATCCCCGACGAGAGCTGGTTCTACTTCGTGCACAGCTTCCACGCCGCGCCGTCGGAGGCCCGCCACAGCGCCGCCACCACCGAGTACGGGGACCGCTTTACCTCTGCTGTGACGCGGGATAACATTTTCGCGACCCAGTTCCACCCCGAGAAAAGCGCCGACCTCGGCCTGGCGCTCTACCGCAACTTCCTGCACTGGATGCCCTGACGGGCCCGAGCCATGCTGCTGATTCCCGCGATCGATCTGAAGGACGGTCACTGCGTTCGTCTCGAACAAGGTGACATGTCGGTCTCCACCAGTTTCGGAGACGACCCTGCCGCCATGGCACGCCGCTGGCTCGATGCCGGCGCCCGGCGCCTCCATCTGGTCGACCTGAACGGCGCGTTCGCCGGCAAGCCCGTCAACGAGGCGGCCGTCAAGGCGATCATCAAGGAAGTGGGCGGCCGCATCCCGATCCAGCTCGGGGGCGGCATCCGCGACCTCGACACGATCGCGCGCTACCTCGACGACGGCCTGAGCTACATCATCATCGGCACCGCCGCGGTCAAGAGCCCGGGCTTCCTGAAGGACGCCTGCACCGCGTTCGGCGGCCACATCATCGTGGGCCTGGACGCCAAGGACGGCAAGGTCGCCACCGACGGCTGGAGCAAGCTCACGGGCCACGAGGTGGTCGACCTCGGCCTGAAGTTCCAGGACTACGGCGTCGAGGGCGTGATCTACACCGACATCGGCCGCGACGGCATGCTCACCGGCATCAACATCGACGCCACCGTCAAGCTGGCGCAGGCGTTGACGATCCCCGTGATCGCCTCCGGCGGCCTGGCCGGCATCGCCGACATCGAGAAGCTGTGCGCCGTCGAGGACGAGGGCGTCGAGGGCGTCATCTGCGGCCGCTCGATCTACACCGGCGCGCTCGACTTCGCCCAGGCGCAGTCGCGCGCCGACGAACTGCTCGCAGGCTGAACCTTCTTTCCGAGGCGGGCACGGGCCCGACCACATGCTCGCCAAACGCATCATCCCCTGCCTGGACGTGACCGGCGGTCGCGTCGTCAAGGGCGTCAACTTCGTCGAACTGCGCGACGCCGGCGATCCGGTGGAGATCGCCGCGCGCTACAACGAGCAGGGCGCCGACGAACTCACCTTCCTCGACATCACCGCCACCAGCGACGCGCGCGGCCTGATCCTGCCCATCATCGAGGCGGTGGCGTCGCAGGTCTTCATCCCGCTGACCGTGGGCGGCGGCGTGCGCGAGGTGTCCGACGTGCGGCGCCTGCTCAACGCCGGCGCGGACAAGGTCAGCTTCAATTCGGCCGCGGTCGCCAACCCGCAGGTCATCAGCGACGCCTCCGACAAGTACGGCGCGCAGTGCATCGTCGTCGCGATCGACGCCAAGCGCCGCAGCGCCGAGGACGCCGCCGCGCGCGGCCCGGGCTGGGACGTCTATACGCACGGCGGCCGCAAGAACACAGGCCTCGACGCCGTGGCCTGGGCGCGCGAGATGGTCGCGCGCGGCGCAGGCGAGATCCTGCTGACCAGCATGGACCGCGACGGCACGCGCGCGGGCTTCGACCTCGAGCTGACGCGCGCGGTGTCGGACGCCGTGCCGGTGCCGGTGATCGCCTCGGGCGGCGTCGGCACGCTGGACCACCTTGCCGACGGCGTCCAGCAGGGCGGCGCCGACGCCGTGCTGGCCGCCAGCATCTTCCACTACGGCGAGCACACCGTGGGCGAGGCCAAGGCGCTGATGGCGGCGCGCGGCATCCCCGTCCGGCAATAGCACGCTGCGCTGCGACAATCTCGGGCCCCCTCGAGAAAGCTTCCGTGAACGATCCGACCCGCCCCGCACGTCCCAAGACCCGGACGCCGCCCGGCCCCCGCGCGCTGCGTGCCGCCGCCGATGATCCGTGGGACGACGAGCGCCCCGCGCGCGTGACGCGCACGCCGCGCGCCGCCCGCGGCACCGCGGCCGCGCCGCCCGCGCCCCTGACGCCGGCGCAGAAGCGCGAGCGCCGCGCCGCCGAGCACGCGCCGCACGAGATCCGCATCATCGGCGGCCAGTGGCGCCGCCGCCTGCTGCCGGTGCCCGACATGCCGGGCCTGCGTCCCACGCCCGACCGCGTGCGCGAGACGCTGTTCAACTGGCTGGGCCAGGACCTGGCCGGCTGGAGCGTGCTCGACGCCTTCGCCGGCACCGGCGCGCTCGGCTTCGAGGCGGCCTCGCGCGGCGCGACGACCGTGCAGATGCTGGAGCGCGAGACGAAGCTGGTCTCCGGCCTGGCCGCGACGAAGAGCAAGCTCGACGCGAGCGCCGTCACCATCACCCAGGCCGACGCGCTGGCCTGGATGAAGCGCGCCCCGGCGCAGTTCGACCTGGTGCTGCTCGACCCGCCGTTCGACGCCGGCCTGTTCGAGCCGGCGCTGGCCGCATCGCTGAATTGCGTCGTGCCGCAGGGCTGGATCTACCTCGAGTCGTCGGCGCCGCTGGCCGCCGCGTCGCTGGCGGAACGCGGCCTGGAGCTGTATCGCCACGTGCGCGCCGGCAACGTCCACGCGCACTTGTTCCGCCGGCTCTGAACCGTTCCAGCCCTACGCAACATCGCCTAACCCGCGCGCCTCTCGACTGTGGAATGATTCCCACACCGCCGACCCGACGGCGGACCACGAGACAAGCGGCCG
Source organism: Burkholderiaceae bacterium (assembly GCA_035634455.1). Classification (GTDB taxonomy): domain Bacteria; phylum Pseudomonadota; class Gammaproteobacteria; order Burkholderiales; family Burkholderiaceae_C; genus Scleromatobacter. The sequence goes on along the minus strand of DASQCX010000442.1, from coordinate 978 downwards.
CGGCCGCGCCCAGCAAGGCCTTTCATGTCCAAGCACCTGACCGCCGTCTACCCCGGAACCTTCGACCCGATGACCCTGGGTCACCAGGACCTGATGCGCCGCGCCAGCGCGCTGTTCCCGCGCCTGATCCTGGCGGTCGCCGCCGGGCACCACAAGCGCACGATGTTCTCGGTCGAGGAGCGCCTTGAGATCGCCACCGAGCTGGCCAAGCCCTACAAGAACGTCGAGGTGGTGGCCTTCCGCGGCCTGCTGCGCGACTTCGTGGTGGAGAACGGCGGCAAGGTGGTGGTGCGCGGCCTGCGCGCGGTCAGCGACTTCGAGTACGAGTTCCAGATGGCCGGCATGAACCGCCAGCTGATGCCCGACGTCGAGACGCTGTTCCTGACGCCGTCCGACCAGTACCAGTTCATCAGCGGCACCTTCGTGCGCGAGATTGCCGCTCTCGGCGGTGATGTCTCCAAGTTCGTGGCACCCTTGGTGCTGTCGTTGCTGAAGGACAAGATTTCCCAGCCGCGGGAAACCGAGTAGCTGCCATGGCCCTGATGATCACGGACGAGTGCATCAACTGCGACGTCTGCGAACCCGAATGCCCCAACGAGGCGATCTCGATGGGCGCCGAGTACTACGTCATCGCGCCGGACAAGTGCACCGAGTGCGTCGGCCACTTCGATGCGCCGCAGTGCGTGCAGGTGTGCCCGGTCGAGTGCATCCCGGTCAATCCGGAGCACGTCGAGTCCAAGGACCAGCTGATGACCAAGTACCGCCGGCTGCTCGGCCTGGACAAGCCGGCGCCGGACGCGCCGCCCGTCGCTGGCTGAACCTGTCGTCCTGCGTCGATCGAGCGTCATCCTGCGCGCAGTCGCAGGATCCGCGCACGCGCGAATGCGTCGTCCGGGCTAGTTCCCGGCCTTTCCGGCGAGAACGGCTCTCGATGCGCCTTTCGGCGACGCGGCACGCCGGCGCGGCTTCTTCGGCACG
>DASQCX010000441.1:0-2645 GCA_035634455.1 Burkholderiaceae bacterium | reverse complement strand
TGACCAGCGTCGCCGTCCTCCGATTGCGCCGCTGAGGTCGCGGCAGTAGTCTTCGCGGGCCCCATAGAAACCCAAGGAGACTTGCCGATGACGACCGTGATTCGCCGTCGGGCGCCCTTGATGGCGCTCGCCTGTTTCGTTCCCCTGGCCGCCAGCGCCTCCACGGCCTGCGACCGACTGCTGCAGCAGTTCGGCTCGCAGCTGGCCGACGCCACCTGCGTCGACAGCGCCGACCTGACCACCACCAACCCGGACACCACGCCCGCCAACAACTCGGTCGCGGGCCTGCCGGCGTTCGCGTTCACGCCGCAGACCGACCGCGCGACGATCGCGCCCAGCGCCGCCAAGCGCACGCCCGTCACCAAGGTCGTGCCCGGCCTGCAGCTGAACGGCCGCATCGCCTCCGACCCGACCGGGCAGGCACGCTTCCTCCTGCGCCTGCCCAGGGACTGGAACGGCCGCCTGGTCGTCGCCGGCGCGTCGGGCACCCGCAGCGAGTTCAACGGCGACTTCGCGTGGAGCGACTATGTCGTGCAGAAGGGCTACGCCTACGCGTCGCAGAACAAGGGCGTGCTGAACCTGCAGCTGACGACGGCCGCCGACCCGCTGGGCTGCCGGCTCAACCCGGTGTCGACCACCTACGTGAACTTCTACGACAACGGCCCCGACCAGCCGTTCGCGCGTTGGACGCAGTACATGGTCAAGGCGGCGCAGCTCGCGCGCCAGGGCGTGGCGTCCAACTACGGCAAGCCGCCGCGCTTCACCTACGCGGTGGGCACGTCCAATGGCGGCTACCAGGTGCGGCGCGCGATGGAGACGGCGCCCGAGCTGTTCGACGGCGGCGTCGACTGGGAAGGCACCTTCGTCGACGAGCACGCGCCCAACCTGCTCACCGACCTGCCCGCCGCGCTGCTCAACTACGGCGACTACGCGGCCTCGGGACTGAACCCGGACAGCACCGCCGCGAAGAACATCCGCGCGGCCGGCTATCCGCCCGACATCGTCGCCAGCCCCACCTCGACACTGTGGACCAGCTACTGGGCGCAGTTCTGGGAAGTGACGCAGTGCCAGTGGCAGAAGCGCCTCGACCCGGGCTACGACACCTACGGCGCCGGCCCCGCCAACTACAACTACGTGGCGCGGCTGTCGGCCTCCGACGTCGGCGCGCAGGTCGCCTCGTTCGCCACCACCGGCCGCATCCAGCGCCCGCTCGTCACCGTGGCCGGCACGATGGACGCGCTGCTGCCCATCGACCACCACGCCCGCGCCTACGCCCGCAAGGTGGCCGCGGCGCAGTCGCGCGAGGGCGACGGCTGGGGCCCGCACCACGACGAGCGCGACGCCGCCTACCGCCTCTACGAGGTGCAGAACGGCAACCACATCGAGACCTACCAGGACACGTTCCCGCAACTGGCGCTGATCGAGCCCCACGCGCACGCGGCGTTCGACCTGATGGTTGCCCACGTCGAGACCCACGCGGCGCTGCCCGCGAGCCAGTGCGTGCCCAGGAACGGCGCCATCGCGGCGAACCCGTCGCAGCCGGGGCATTGCGCGGCGCTGTACGCGCCCTGAGGCTCCGCACCACCTCCAGAAGCGCGAAGGCCGCCACGAGGCGGCCTTTTCATTTGTCGGCTACCTGCGCAGCTTGCGGATCCACTTGTCCAGCAGGTCCCGGCCCTGCGATGGCAGCGACACCCAGGTGCCGCCGCAGACCAGGTCCGGGCCCGAGACGACGACGTAGGTGGTGCGGATCGTGCCGGACACCGGCGTGACGCCGCCGCCGTCGTCCAGCCCGGGCACGCCCATCGCGAAGTTCATCACCGTGGCGGGCGGGATGTGGTGCTCGGTGAGCAGGCCCACGCCGCTGTCGGACAGGTCGCGCACGCGCAGCTCGATCACGCGGCCATTGGGCAGTTGCACGCGTCCGGGCCACGACACCTTGACGCGATGCTCCTTGCGCGAATCGACCGGCGCGGACGCGACGCCCGGCAGCGGCGAGGCGGGCTTGACCGGGGTGGCGGGGGGAGGAAGATCGAACAGGGCGTCGATGTCTTCCGGCGACGTGCTCATGGGGACTGCAACGGGGTCAGGCGGCTTCTTCGGACTCGGCCTGCTCGGCGCTGGGTTCGGGCGGCTCGGTGTGGAACTGCATTCTCGCAAGTTTCGCGTACAGGCCGTCGCGCTGCATCAGCGCCTGGTGGTTGCCCTCCTCGATGATGCGGCCTTGCTCCATCACGACGATGCGGTCGGCCTTCTGCACGGTGGCCAGGCGGTGCGCGATGACCAGCGTCGTGCGGTCGGCCATCGCGGCCTCGAGCGCGGCCTGCACCATGCGCTCGCTCTCGGCGTCGAGCGCGCTGGTGGCCTCGTCGAGCAGCAGCAGCGGCGGGTTCTTGAGCATCGCGCGCGCGATCGCGATGCGCTGGCGCTGGCCGCCGGACAGCCGCACGCCGCGCTCGCCGAGGAAGGTCTCGTAGCCCTCGGGCAGGCGGCGGATGAACTCGTCGGCGAAGGCGGCCCTGGCGGCGGCGACGACCTCGTCGTCGGTCGCGCCCGGGCGGCCGTAGCGGATGTTCTCCATTGCGTTGGCGGAGAACACGGTCGAGTCCTGCGGCACGATGCCGATGCGCTCGCGCAGCGCGGAC
>DASQCX010000440.1:0-7499 GCA_035634455.1 Burkholderiaceae bacterium | reverse complement strand
TCATGGCGCATGCGGACCAACCCCTTCGGTTACAGGCGCGACATCGCGACCCGGTAAACTCCGCCGCTTTGCGCGTTCCGGCGTCCCCTCCCCGCCGACTCGACAGTGACTCCGTTTGCGTTCGAACTGAAGGACACCAGCCTGCCGCTGGTCACCGTGGTGCTGCACCAGGCCGACGTGGCCGTCCTCGCCGAGGAATTGCAGCGCAAGCTGGGCGACACGCCCAACTTCTTCGGCGACGACCCGGTCGTCGTCGACCTCGCGCCGCTGCGCGAGGCCGAGCAGCCGCTGGCGTTCGCCGACATCACGGCCGCGTTGCGCGCCCACCGCATGCGCCCCGTGATGGTGACGGGCGGTAACGCGCAGCAGATGGCCGACGCGCTGGAGGCGGGCCTGCCCGCCGCGCCGGAGCCCGCGCCGCCGCCCAAGCCGCGCACCATCGAGGTCGAGCGCGAGGTGATCCGCGAGGTCGTGCGTGAGGTGCCGGTGCAGGTGCCGACGCTGGTCGTCGACAAGCCGCTGCGCTCCGGCCAGCAGGCCTACGCGAAGGGCGGCGACCTCGTCGTGCACGCCGCCGTCAACGCCGGCGCCGAGGTGCTGGCCGACGGCCACGTGCACGTCTACGGCCCGCTGCGCGGCAAGGCCATCGCCGGCTCGCGCGGCAACACCGAGGCGCGCATCTTCACCACCTGCCTCGAACCCGAACTCATCGCCATCGCGGGCGTCTACCGCACCACCGAGACGCCGCTGCCCAAGGACGTCGCCGGCAAGCCCGCCCAGGTGCGGCTGGTCGACGGCGTCCTCGTGATGACCCCTCTCAAGCTCTAAGGACTGAACTCTCATGGCAAAAATCGTCGTCGTCACTTCCGGCAAGGGCGGAGTCGGCAAGACCACCACCAGCGCCAGCTTCTCGTCCGGCCTGGCGCTGCGCGGCCACAAGACGGCCGTCATCGACTTCGACGTCGGCCTGCGCAACCTCGACCTGATCATGGGCTGCGAGCGCCGCGTGGTCTACGACCTGATCAACGTGATCAACAACGAGGCCAACCTGCACCAGACGCTGATCAAGGACAAGCAGTGCGAGAACCTGTTCGTGCTGCCCGCCTCGCAGACGCGCGACAAGGAGGCGCTGACCAAGGACGGCGTCGAGCGCGTGCTCAAGGAGCTCGCCGAGATGGGCTTCGAGTACATCGTGTGCGACTCGCCGGCCGGCATCGAGACGGGCGCGCTCCTGGCCATGCACTTCGCCGACGAGGCGCTGGTCGTGACCAACCCCGAGGTCTCCTCGGTGCGCGACTCCGACCGCATCATCGGCATGCTGGGCAGCAAGACCAAGCGCGCGATCGAGGGCGCCGAGCCGATCAAGGAGCACCTGGTCATCACGCGCTACAACCCGGCGCGCGTCGAGGACGGCCAGATGCTGTCGGTGTCCGACATCCAGGAGATCCTGCGCATCCCGCTGATGGGCGTGATCCCCGAGTCCGAGAGCGTGCTGCAGGCCTCCAACCAGGGCACGCCGGCGATCCACCTGAAGGACTCGGACGTTTCCGAGGCCTACGTGGATCTCGTCGCGCGCTTCCTCGGCGAGGACAAGCCGATGCGCTTCGTCGACCACGTCAAGCCCGGCTTCTTCAAGCGAATCTTCGGAGGGAAGCAGTGATGTCCCTGTTCTCCTTCCTGCTCGGCGAAAAGAAGAAGACGGCCACCGTCGCCAAGGAACGCCTGCAGATCATCCTCGCGCACGAACGCGGCGGCCGCTCGAAGGCGGACTACCTGCCGGCGCTGCAGCGCGAGCTGATCTCGGTGATCTCCAAGTACGTCTCCATCGATCCCGCGGACATCAAGGTGCACCTGGAACGCCAGGACGACCTCGAGGTGCTCGAAGTCAAGATCGAGCTGCCCGACACCGGGCGCTGACCGCCCGATCTGCTAGTCTGCGGCGGCGCGGCCGCGATGCCAGCGGCCCGCGCATTGCCGGAGGGCGGCGCATGAGCGAACTCGAGATCAGGCCGGGACGGGCGAAGACCCCCGGCCCCGCTGCGGCCGCCGGCGCCGCGTCGACGGCGCCGGTCAAGGCCGTCGAGCCGCCGTGGAGCGGGCGGCAGGCGCGCGCCATGGACGGCGAGGCGATGCTGCGCCGCATGGCGGGCGCGTGCCTCGCGCAGATCGTCCCGAACGCGGCCGCGATCGCCGGCGGCAGCCGCGATCCCGAGCACGTGCACCAGCTGCGCATCGGCCTGCGCCGACTGCGTTCGGCCGCGCGCGGCATGGCGCCGTTCGCCGCCGCGATGCCGCACGGCTGGGAGCCCGCGCTGATGCCGGTGTTCGACGCGCTGGGCGCGGCGCGCGACCGGCACGTCCGCTCGACCACGCTCGCCCGCAAGCTGCGCGAGGCCGGTGCCGCGCTCGTCGACGACGCGCCCCCCTCCGAGGAGGACGCGCGCGCGCTCGCGCGGCGCGTGCGCGGCGCGGGCTTCCAGGGCGTCGTCGCGCGGCTGCGGTCGTTCGCCGATGCGCCCTCGCACGACGCGGCCGGCGGCGCGATCGAGCACCTGGTCGCCTGCATGCGCAAGCTCCACCGCCAGGTGACGCGGCACGCGCGCCATTTCGACGAGCTGCCCTTCGAGGCGCAGCATCACGCGCGCAAGCGCCTCAAGCGGCTGCGCTACCTCGCGGAGTTCGCAGCGCCCGCGTTCGCGCGCGACGACGTGCGCCGCTGGATGCGCCGCGCCGCGCCGGCGCAGGACGCGCTCGGCAGGCACATCGACCTCGTGCTCGCGGGCCGGCACTTCGCGGCGCTCGCAGCGTCCGACCCCGCCGCGTGGTTCGCGGTCGGCTGGCTGCGCGCGAAGTCGGAGTGCGCCGCGCGCGACGCCCGCGAGGCGCTGCTGCGCCTGCGCGACGCCGACGGGTTCTGGTGAAGCGCGCGCCCGGCGGCCGCGGCAAGGGCCGGCCCGCATAATCGGCCCTCAGACGGCCTGCCCATGTCCATTCCCCTGCCTCCAGCCGACCCGCCCCGCAGCCTGGATCCGCCGGCGCGCGGCACGGCCGCGGGCGGCGCGGACGGCCCGCTGGCGCGCTGGGTGTTCGGCGACGTCCCCGAGCGCCGCGGCCCGATCGCGCTGACGCTGCTGGCGGTGCTGGTCTACGCGCTGTTCGGGCTGGTCACCGCCTGGCAGGTGCACCTGGGCCTGATGACGCCGGGCGACTGGATGGAATGGACGTCGGTCAGCCTCAGCGGCATCCTCGGCTTCTTCGTGCTGATCCGCACCGGCCTGAGCCGGCACCTGGGCAGCGATCCGTCGCTGACGCTGGCGCAGACGGCGTTCGGCACGGCGTCCACCGTGTTCGGCTACGCCATCGATCCGCCGCTGCGCGGCGCGATCATCGCCATCATGATGCTCAACCTCGTGTGGGGCATGTTCGTGCTGAAGCAGCGGCAGGCCCAGGGCCTGTGCCTGTACGGGCTGGCGCTGCTCGGGACGACGATGGTGTGGAAGAGCGCGACGCAGCCGGCGCTGTTCCCGCCGCAGATCGAGCTGCTGCACTTCGCCTTCGCCGCCATCCTGCTGACGGCGACCTCGGTGCTGTCGATCCGCATGGGCGAGCTGCGCATGCGGCTGGCGGCGCGCAAGCTCGAGCTGCAGGATGCGGTGGCGACGATCCGCGCGCTGGCGCAGGTCGACGAGCTCACGCGGCTGAGCAACCGCCGCCACGTGTTCGAGCTGCTGAAGGCCGAGCAGGCGCGCTGCGTGCGTTCGGCGCAGCCGCTGAGCGTGGTGCTGATCGATCTCGACCACTTCAAGGCCGTCAACGATCGCCATGGGCATGCGGTCGGCGACGCAGTGCTGCGCGGGTTCGCCCAGGTGCTGCGCGAGGGCCTGCGCGAGACCGACGGCGCCGGCCGCTGGGGCGGCGAGGAGTTCCTGCTGGTGCTGCCGCACATGCCCGCGACCGCGGCGGCGGCGCTCGTCGACCGCGTGCGCGGCGTGGTCGCCGAGCGCCTGCTCGATCCGACCGTGCCGGCGCTGCGGGTGAGCTTCTCCGCGGGCATCTCGGAATGCGCGAGCGGCGAGGTGGCCCAGGACGCCATCGCGCGCGCCGACGACGCGCTCTACGAGGCCAAGAACGCGGGCCGCGGCCGCACGGTGGTGCACGGCCGCGGCGACGCGTGATTCACGCCGCGATCAGATCCGCGGCTCGCCGTCGCCGTTGACCAGGATGGTCGGGCCCGGCGCCTGCGTCGTCTGCACGTGGTGGTGCACGCCGTGGTACCAGTACGAGACGTCGTAGTGGTCGGGCGCCTGCGGCGGCACGCTGGTGCAGCGCGTGACGGCCTGCGGCTGCTCGGCGCCGCGCGCCAGTTGCGAGCCGATCACCGCGCCGGCGACGGCGCCGCCGACGGTGCTGGCGTCGCGGCTGCCGCGGTCGCCGATCTGGTGGCCCAGGATGCCGCCGATCAGGCCGCCGACCACCGCGCCGCCCGTGCGCGCGTTCGCGGGCGCGGCCGACTGCTCGACCCAGCACTGCTGCTGCGGCGCGGCGTAGACCACGCGCACCGCCTCGATGGGCACGGCCTCGACGTACTCCTGCGGGCGGCGGCGCCAGTCGTAGGCGGGCTGCGGCTGCGGCGCGTAGCGGTCGTCGCCGTACTGGTCCTCGTGGCGGACGCGGCGCACCGACGAGATCATGTCGTTCAGGCCCATCGCGCGCAGGTCGGGGTAGCGGCCGGGGCGCAGGATCATGCAGCGGCCGCCGAAACCGACGTCCTCGCAGACCTCCCAGCGGTGCTCGAACACGACCACCGACGAGGCGCGGTCGTTGAAGCCGTACTGCATGAAGTTGGCTATGGTGTCCGAGGTGCCCAGGCCGCGGCCGTGGAAGCCCGGGTGCTCGTAGAACACGATGTCGCCGGTGGCCGGGGGCGGCGGCGCGACCGGCGGCGGCGCGGTGCGCGCCGGGCGGGCCGACGACAGCATGTCGCCCAGGCCGACGGCGCCGAGGTCGGGGTAGCTGCCCGGCACGAGGATGGCGCAGCGGTTGCGGAAGCCGACGTCCTGGCAGACCTCCCACGGCTCGTCCTCCACGATCACCGAGGAGGCGCGGTCGTTGAAGTTGAAGTCGCGGAAGTCGGGCGCGGGCTGCACGAGCGTGACGCGCTTGCCGTGGAAGCCCTCGTGGCTGAACAGCGTGATGGCGGCGCAGGCCTGGCCGGCGGCGACGATGGCGGCCAGGGCCAGCGCGCGGGGGAGAATGTGTTTCATGGGACTTCCTCGTTGGATGCGTGGATTGTCGATGCGCCGCGGCGCTTCCTGACGATTCAACGCGCGAGCCGCCGTCGCGCATGACAAGTCTCCGGTAACTTGACGTTTCGGCAACAAAGCCGACCCTGACCCCGCCCCGCCTTCCCGTGCCTCACGCCGTCGCCGATCTCCGCGCCGAACGCCTCGCCCGCAGCGCCAAGCCCTTCCTGGCCCGCGGCGGTTCGACGCGCGCGCGCTGCGACGGCTGCCGGCTGCCCGTCACGCACTGCGCGTGCGCGGCGCGGCCGTCGGTCGCCACGCGCGCCGGCGCGTGCCTGCTGATGGCCGACATCGAGCCGCTGAAGCCGACCAACACCGGCTGGCTGGTGGCCGACGTCGTGCCCGACACCTTCGCGTTCGGCTGGTCGCGCACCGGGGTCGATCCGGGCCTGCTGGCGCTGCTGGCCGACCCTCGGTGGCAGCCGGTCGTCGTGTTCCCGGGCGAGTACGCCGAGCCGGCGCGCGTGGTGCACGACGTGCCGCGCGACGAGGCGCGGCGCCCGCTGTTCGTGCTGCTGGACGGCACCTGGAGCGAGGCGCGCAAGATGTTCCGCAAGAGCCCGTACCTCGACCGCTTCCCGGTGCTGAGCCTGCGGCCGGAGCAGGCGTCGAACTACGCGCTGCGGCGCTCGCGCCGCGACGACCATTTCTGCACCAGCGAGGTCGCGGCGCTGTGCCTGGATCTCGCGGGCGAGGCGCGTGCCGCGCACGCGCTGGAGGCCTGGCTGGACGTCTTCACGCACCACTACCTGCAGGCGCGCCACCAACTGCCCGCGGCCTGGGACGGCGCGGCGCACGCGCGGCTGCGGGCGCTGCTCGCGTCGGCGCCGGAGTGAACCGGCGCCGCGGCGGTCAGCGCGCCGTCGCCTGCCGCACCGCGTGCTCCCAGTCGTCCATCAGCGCGCCGGCCTGCTCGCGCGACATCGTCGGCAGGAACGTGCGCTCGACCTGCCACTGCGCCGCCAGCTCGTCCAGGTCGCCGTACAGGCCGCAGGACAGGCCCGCGAGATAGGCCGCGCCGAGGGCGGTGGTCTCGATGACCCGGGGACGCTTGACCGGGATGCCCAGCAGGTCGGCCTGGAACTGCATCAGCAGGTCGTTGACGCAGGCGCCGCCGTCCACCCGCAGCTCGGTCACGGGCGCGCCGCCGGCGGCCACGGCGTCGCGGCTCATGGCCTGCAGCAGCGCGGCGCTCTGGAAGGCGATGCTCTCCAGCGCGGCGCGCGCGATGTGCGCCACCGTGCTGCCGCGCGTCAGGCCGACGATCGCGCCGCGCGCGTCGGCGTCCCAGTAGGGCGCGCCCAGGCCGGTGAAGGCCGGCACGAACATGACGCCGCCCGAGCTGGGCACGCTCTCCGCCAGCTTCTGCACCGCGCCGCTGGCCTCGATCGCGTGCAGGCCGTCGCGCAGCCATTGCACGACGGCGCCGCCGATGAACACGCTGCCTTCGAGCGCGAACTCGGGCGTCGCGCCCAGCTGCGCGGCGCTCGTCGTGATCAGGCCGTTGGTCGAGTTCTGGAACGTGGCGCCGGTGTGCATCAGCATGAAGCAGCCCGTGCCGTAGGTGTTCTTCGCCAGGCCCGGGCGGAAGCAGGCCTGGCCGAACAGCGCGCTCTGCTGGTCGCCGGCGACGCCGCCGATCGGAATCGATCCGCCGAGCAGCTCGGGCAGCGTGTGGCCGTACACGTGGCTGGACGGATGCACCGCCGGCAGCAGCGCGCGCGGCACGTCGAGGATCTGCAGCAGCTCGTCGCTCCAGCCGTTCGTGTTGACGTCCAGCAGCAGCGTGCGCGAGGCGTTGCTGACGTCGGTCGCGTGCACCCGGCCGCCGGTCAGGTGCCACATCAGCCAGGTGTCGACCGTGCCGAACGCGAGCTCGCCGCGCGCGGCGGCGGCGCGCGCGCCGTCCACGTTGTCGAGGATCCACTTGAGCTTGGTGCCCGAGAAGTACGCGTCGATGATCAGCCCCGTCTTCGCGCGGAACACCGGCTCCAGGCCCTGTTCGCGCAGCGCCGCGCAGGTGGGCTCCGCGCGGCGGTCCTGCCACACGATCGCGTTGTAGACCGGCTCGCCCGTCGCGCGGTTCCACACCAGCGTGGTCTCGCGCTGGTTGGTGATGCCGATCGAGGCGATGTCGGCCGCGGTCAGGCCGGCCTTGGCCAGCGCCGCGCGCGCGGTCGCGAGCTGCGACGCGAG
>DASQCX010000439.1:0-6047 GCA_035634455.1 Burkholderiaceae bacterium | reverse complement strand
CTCCCTGTTGTCGTCGCTTCATGGAACCGATTCCAATGCGAGATGGCGACTATAGGGCCGGACGCGCGGCGGGTCACCGGGTCGACTACGCATGCCCCCGGCGCCCGCGAGGAGGGCGACCCGTGACGTTAAAGTGACGCCGATGAACGAACTCGCGACGAAATTCCTGGAGATCTACGCCGCCGGCGGCGAGCCCGAGGGCGGGTGGACCTACGGCAAGGCATTGCAGCAGGCCCAGCTCGACTTCACCCCCGACAGCCTGAAGCGGCTGGACGCGCTGCTGGCGCAGATCCGCGAACGCGCCAAGCCCACGCGCGCCGAGCTCGACACCGTGCGCGGCCGCAACTTCGAATCGCTGGTGGCCTTCTACGTGATCGAGTTCGCGCGCCGCGTCTCGCAGGCCCAGATCCAGTGGCTGGACCTGGAGTCGGCGCGGCGCGTGTTGCCGCCGGGCCTGGCGCTGGAGGACTCGCCGGCGACGCGCCTGGTCGCCGACGCGCCCGCCAACGCCGCGTTGTTCAAGCCGCTGCAGTGGCTGGAGGCCCGGCTGCTGGGCGACGGGGAAGCGGTCACGCCGGCCGACTATGTCGCCGGCGTGCTGGCCGAGCTCGGCCGCGACGGACCGCCCGTCTGGTGGACGACGATGTTCGCGGTCGGGCGGCTCGGCTCCTGGCACATGATGATGGCCGCCGATGGCCGCGGCGTCTGGCCCGCGCTGATCACCGCCAAGGCGCCGACGAACCTGCACCACCTGGAGCGGGTCGAGCTGGCGCAGGCCGTCGCGCACTGCCGCCACGTGCTCGAACTGAATCCGGACAAGGAGGCCTGGCAGGTGTTCAGCTATCCGGGCTACGCCGAGCACCGCGGCGAGCGGGTCGACGCGGTGATCGTCATGGGGGCGAGCTACGACGCGTCTCCGATCCGGCTGGCCGTCGCCTTTCCCTTCCGGCCGGCGCGCGAGGGGCGGCGCATGGCGATCCTGCAGCCGTCGCTGGTGGAGACCAACCTGCCGGTCGAGGTCGTCGGCAAGCTCGGCGGCGCGCTGGAGCGGGGTATCCGCAGTGTCGAATGGGCGGTGGCCGGCAACTGGAACGAGTGGTACGAGGTGTGAGCCGCGAGCGTCTCACGCGCGGGCTGCAGGCGACGGCCACCGCACCGGGCGGAGGCCCACGGGCGGCTCAGTCGCGCAGTTGCCCGACCATCGCCTTGCGCTGCGGCGTGTAGGCCCACCACGGCGCCGGCGGCGCGCCGTTCATGAAATCGACGACGGCCAGCAAGGTGTCGAGCACGCAGGGATCGTGCCGCTGGCCCGTGGCCGCGCACAGCGCGCGGTAGAGCTGCAGCCCGTCGCGGTCCTTCAGCGCCTGCGGCGCGTGGATGCCCAGCAGCCGCAGGTCGGCGGCCATGGCCGGGCCGACGTTGGGCAACTGCTCGAGGGTGAGGCACTCCTCGGCCGTCGCGGCCTTGGGCGCCTTCATGGCCGTCCGGCGTGGCGCGCGCGACGACGAGCCGGCTGGCATGCTCAGCTCATCATGTTGTTGCGCACCAGCCCGACGGCGATGCCTTCCAGCTCGAAATCGACGTCGCCGAACGGCACGATGATGGGCTGGAAGTCGGGGTTCTCGGGCAGCAGCTCGATGGTGGTGCGGGTGCGGCGGAAGCGCTTGACGGTGACCTCGTCGCCCAGGCGCGCGACCACGATCTGGCCGTTGCGTGCCTCACGGCTCTTCTGCACCGCCAGCAGGTCGCCGTCGATGATGCCGGCGTCGCGCATGCTCATGCCCTTGACCTTGAGCAGGTAGTCGGGGCGGCGCGGGAACATCGAGGCCTCGAGCAGGTAGGTCTGCTCGACATGCTCCTGCGCGAGGATGGGCGAGCCCGCCGCCACACGGCCCACCAGCGGCAGCGTCAGCTGCGACAGGCTGGGTAGCGGCAGCGAGAACTGCTTGCCGCGCGCCTCGTTGAGCGCGCGCAATGTGTCAGACTTCAGCCGGATGCCGCGCGAGGTGCCGCCGACCAGCTCGATGACCCCCTTGCGCGCCAGCGCCTGGAGGTGCTCCTCCGCCGCGTTGGCCGACTTGAAGCCGAGTTCGTTGGCGATCTCGGCCCGGGTGGGCGGCGCGCCGGTGCGTTCGATCGCGCTCTGCACGAGATCGAGGATCTGCTGCTGGCGGGCGGTGAGCTTCGGCGATTCGACTTCCATGGTGCATCCTGTCCGTCAGGAGACTCGCGTCCCGCGGCGGGCATCTGGTTGTTCATACAGGTCTGTATTTTTATCCAAGGTTGCCAAGAATGCAAAGCCCCAAGCCGCTCGTCGTGATTCTCGCCACGGGCGGGACGATCGCCGGCACCGCCGCCCTCGCCACCGACACCACCGGCTACCGCGCCGGCGCGCTGGGCGTGGAGGCGCTGATCGCGGGCGTGCCCGCGCTGGCCGACCATCGCCTCGAGTCCGAGGCGGTCGCCGCCATCGACAGCAAGGACATGGACGAGGCCACCTGGCAACGCCTGGCGCAGCGCGTCGCGCACCACCTGGCGCGGCCCGAGGTCGCCGGCATCGTCGTCACGCACGGCACCGACACGCTGGAGGAGACCGCGTACTTCCTGCAGCGCGTGCTGGCGCCGGCCAAGCCGGTGGTGCTGACGGCCGCGATGCGCCCGGCCAGCTCGCTGTCGGCCGACGGCCCGGCCAACCTGCTCGACGCGGTCGGCGTGGCCGAGGCGCCCGGCGTGCGCGGCGTCAGCGTGGTGTTCGCGGGCTCCGTATGGGCGCCGGTCGGCCTGCGCAAGGTGCACACGCTGCAGACCAGCGCGTTCACCGGCAGCGACTGCGGCCCGATCGCGCGCCTGGAGGGCGGCGTCATGCGCGTGTTCCGCGCCTGGCCCGAGGGCGAGGCGCTGGGGCTCGCGCGCATCGCCGCGGCGCCCGACACCTGGCCGCGCGTCGAGATCGTGCTGAACCACGCGGGCGCCGACGGCCGCCTCGTCGACGCCGCCGTCATCGCGGGCGCGGCGGGCATCGTCGTGGCGGGCACCGGCTACGGCACGCTGTCCGCCCGGCTGGCGGCGGCGCTCGCGCGGGCGCGCGGCGAGGGCGTGCGCGTGGTGCGCGCGAGCCGCTGCGTGTTCGGGCCGGTGCTGCCGCTGAACGCCGAGGACACCGCGGCCGCGGGCGAGCTCAGCGCCGTGCAGGCGCGGGTCGAGCTGCAGCTGGCGCTGCTGGCGGACCGTCGCTGAAGCGATTCACTGGTCGCCCGGCAACGGCCGCGCGTCGCGCGCGAGCGCGTGGCCGGCCGACACGGCCTGGGCGATCTGCTCGGCCGTCAGCGAGCGGCCCATGCGCTGCGTGACGCCGTCGGCGTTGCCGAGGATGGCGCTGGCCTGCCCGGCCCCGCGCTGGCGGCACTCCATGTACGCGACCCAGTAGGTCAGCGCGGCGGCGCGATCGGGCGCGACGCCCTGGCCGTTCTCGTAGGCGTTGACGCGGCTCTCCAGCGAGTCGGCGTCGCAGGTGCGCACGCCGGCGTCGAGCGCGGCGGCCACGCGCTGCTTCCACGACGCGTTCTCGGGCGCGTCGATGTCGGCGTCGCCCAGGCCCAGGCCGAGGCCGTCGGGGCCTTCGCGCAGCATCTCGGTGGCGGCGTGGTGGACGCCGGCGAGGGCGGCGCGTTCGAGCCAGCGCAGCCGGCTCTGGATCTGGTCGGAGGCGATGTCGCCGCAGGCCTGCTGCGGCGTCTGCAGCAGGCCGCGGTCGGCCGGCAGGATGTGGTGCGCCATCCAGCCCTCGTGGTCGCGCGCCCAGACGCAGGCGGTGACCAGCTGGTAGGCCGCGAAGGCGTCCACGGGGTCGGGCGAGCGGCCCAGGCGATCGACCTTGTGCGACAGCGATTCGTACGGGTCGGGCCTGCTGGCCGCGGACGCCGGCGCGGGCAGGACGGCCGGGGCGGCGGCGGGCGGCGGCGCGGCCGCGAACGCCTCGGCCGGCGGCGCGGGCGGCGCGGCGGCCGTGTTCGCCGCGGCCTGGGCCGTGCCGTGGTCCAGCCCGTAGACGAGCGCGCCGCCAACCAGGGCGGCGGAGACGGCGGTCGCGAGGATCATGCGGCGGTTGTGCACCGCCGCATGATAGAGGCGCGGATGCAGGCAGGCCCGCGCGCGGCGAGCCTGTTCGGTGACATTCTGCGCAGCCCGTCGCCGGGCCGGGGGTCGTCAGACCACCGTGAGCGAGACGTCGATGTTGCCGCGGGTGGCGTTCGAGTACGGGCACACCTGGTGCGCGGCCTTGACCAGCGACTCCGCAGCCGCCTTGTCCAGGCCCGGGATCGAGATGCGCATGTCGACCTTGATGCCGAAGCCGCCGGGGATCGGGCCGATGCCGACGTCGGACGTGATGGACACGTCGGCGGGCAGGGCGATCTTCGGGCCGCCGGTCATTCCGGAGGCCACGGCCTTCATCGCGCCGATGAAGCAGGCCGAGTAGCCGGCCGCGAACATCTGCTCGGGGTTGGTGCCGGGCGCGCCGTCGCCGCCGAGCTGCTTGGGCGTGGTCAGCGTGACGCTCAGCGCGCCGTCCGACGACTTCGCGGTGCCCGAGCGGCCGCCGGTGGCGGTGGCGGTGGCGGTGTAGAGGATCTTTTCGGGTGAGGCCATGGTGTGCTCCTTGGGGTGGGTTGGGCGCTGCGGTTGCGCGGAGGGGGAATTCAGTGCTCGGCGGGCCGGGACAGCGCGTCGCGCATGGCGGTGAGCTGCCGGGTCAGGTCCACGATCTCGGACAGCTCGCAGCCCGAGGCGCGGCCGATCTCGCGCGGGATGCGGCGCGCCTCGACCTTGAGCCGGCGGCCGGCGGCGCTCAGGCGAACGATGACGCGGCGCTCGTCTTCGGCGTCGCGCTCGCGGGCGATGCGGCCCTGCGCCTCCAGGCGCTTGAGCAGCGGCGTGAGCGTGCCCGAATCCAGCGCCAGCCGGTCGCCGAGCGCGCTGACCGACAGGCCGTCCTGCTCCCACAGCGCCAGCATCACCAGGTACTGCGGGTAGGTCAGGCCCAGCGGCGCGAGCAGCGGCTTGTAGACCTTGGTCATCGCCAGCGAGGCCGAGTACAGCGCGAAGCACAGCTGCCTGTCGAGCGCCAGCCAGGCGTCGGCCCGGGCATCGGCGGCAGCGGCGGAGGAGCGAGTGGCGCGAGGCATGTGATGGACTGTAGCGAGCAATTCAATTGCGCACAATCGAAATGGTTTTTCGCGATTGGCCGGCGCTGCCGCTCGAACGCCTCAGTCGAGATTCGAGGGAGCGACGGAGCCGGCTCTGCCGGGCCGTTCGCGGCCGGCCCCCTGGGGGCAGGGAGCGCCAGCGACCGTGGGGCTCATAGTTTTGGGATGCGGATGCGCGAGATCATGAGCGATCCGGAGAGCGCGAACATCAGCACCAGCGGGTGCAGGCGGAAGCCGCCCAGCTGCAGCACGCCGCCCCACAGGCCGGCGCCGATGCCGCCCTGCGCCGCGGCCACCGCCAGCACGACGACGAGCAGCAGCGAGGTCGGGATGGGCGTGCCCTCGAAGTACTTCACCTTGTCGCCGCCCTCGGACAGCTTGACCGCCGTGATGTTGTAGCGCGCCAGCCGCGAGACGCCGCAGACGACGAAGAACACCAGCACGACGCGGTCCCACAGGCCCTGCATGCCGCAGCCGTACGCGATCGCCGCGGGCGCGACGCCGAACGAGATGACGTCGGCCAGCGAGTCGAGCTCGCGGCCGAGCTCGGAGCTCTGCTGGCGCCAGCGCGCGACGCGGCCGTCGAGCACGTCGAAGACGAGCGCCGCCGGGATCAGCGCGCAGGCGAAGTAGATGTGGTCGACCTCGCCGGTCTGCAGGAAGGTCATCACCGAGAACAGCGCGCCGACGCCGCAGAACGCGTTGGCGAGCGTGAACCAGTCCGCGAGGTGGAACTCGCGGATCATCGAGAACGGCTTGGGCTTGTCCATGGCCGCAGGATACGGCACGCGGCGCGCCCGGCGGCTCAGAGGATCTCGAAGACGCTGTACACCGGCCCGTCGG
>DASQCX010000438.1:0-7704 GCA_035634455.1 Burkholderiaceae bacterium | reverse complement strand
TTCGGGTGCCAGTGGACGGTCCGGAGCGCCTGCGCCAGCGCCTCGTCGTCGAACTGCGACAGGAACGCGTCGTCCTGCGCCTCGACGGGCTCGGGGAGATCTCGCGGGGTCGGGAGGGGGCGTGTCGTGGTCATGATGTGTTCCGCCGGTTGCTGGGGGGATGGCCGCATCTTGGCGTCGGGTGCGAGGCGGCGAAGCCAGACGTTATCGCGGCGTGGCGTGCGTGCAGTCCTACAAAAGACGCCCGTCCGCCCCTCATCTGCGGCGATCCCGGCGATCAGGCCGCGGCACGCGCCTGCAGCTGGCGGCTGATCCGCGAGACGAGCCAGATCGCCGTCAGCGTCGTGCCGACGACGACGTAGCCGACCTCGGGGAAGTGCTCGATCCGACCGTCGGCGCCCGATGTGACGATGTGGCCGGCCACCACCGACGCGACGCCGCCCGACACCTGCTGGATCGACGCGCTGATCGCGTTGAACGCGCCGCGCCTGGTCGGCTCCGGCACCTGCGTGACCATGGCCTGGAACGGGATCATGCGCGAGAAGATGCCCACGAACATGACCACGTTGACCGCCACCACGGCCCACAGCGGCGTGATGCCCAGGTGGGTATAGAGCACGACCGTCGCGATCGACAGCGCGCTGCCGAACAGGAACACCTTCATCTTGCCGACCTTGTCCGCCGCCTTGCCGATCAGCGGGCCGAACACGATGGTGCAGATGCCGGTGAAGAAGTAGATCGTCGGCAGGTGCTCCAGGGCGATGCCGAGGTTGTGCACCAGGAACGCGCTGCTGAAGGGCATCAGCATGAAGCCGCCGGTGGCCAGCAGCGTCACGGTGAGGAAGGCCATCAGGTGGCGCGGCTCGGTCAGCGTGTGCCACAGGTGCATGAACGGGCTGTGTTCCTGCGGCTTGCCCAGGTGCGCGTCGACCGGCTTGAGCTTCGTCGCGATGACGCCCAGCCCGGCCAGGCCGAGGGCGGCCAGCGCGATGAACGGCGCATGCCAGTTCCAGCGGTTGGACAGGAACAGCCCCATCGGCAGGCCCAGCACCTGGCTGGCGGCGAACGCCGTCTGGATCAGGCCCATCACGCGGCCGCGCAGCGAGATGTCGAACAGGTCGGTGGCGATCGCCAGCACGATCGAGCCGATCACGCCGCCGAACAGGCCTGTGAACACGCGCGCGGCCAGCAACAGCTCGAAGGTCGGCGCCAGGCCGCACCACAGCGTGCCCAGCAGGAAGCCGGCGTAGAAGAACAGCAGCAGCTTCTTGCGGTCGAAGCGGTCCGCGAAGCCGGCCGTGACGAAGCCGGAGACGCCGGCGCTGAACGCGTAGGCCGACACGACCAGGCCGAACTGCTTGGGCGTGATCGCCAGCGCCGGCATGATCAGCGCGCCCAGTGGCGCCATCAGCATGAAGTCGAGGATGACGGCGAACTGCAGCAGGGCGAGCAGGCCGACGACGAACTTCTGGTACGGCGAGAAGCCGGCGGCGGGCGCGGGGGAGGGCGAGGCCATGGACGATGTCCTGTCGTGTTCCAGCCCGCCATCGTCGCCGAAAACGCCTTGCGCGCGACTTACCCGTCGACGGACCGCCGGATTCCATCGTCGAGTGACGGCTCCAGCGCGGCGTCTTGCGGCGGGTGCCGTGTCGGGATTATATTTCGCATGCGAAATAATAAACGCCATGTCCAAGCCGCCTCGCCTCATCTACCTGCTCAACAGCGCCCAGCGCCGCCTGCAGCAGTTCGTCGCCGCCGAGCAGGAGCGCGTCGCGCGCGAGGGCGTCACGCCGCCGTCGCCCGCGCAGAGCGGCGTGCTGTTCGTGCTCGCGAAGACGGACGGCGCGACGATGGGCACGCTCGCGCAGGCCCTGGACCTCGCGCCGTCGGCGGTGTCCGGCCTGGTGCAGCGCATGGAGGCGCTCGGCTGGGTGCTGCGGCGCGCCAGCGAGGTCGACGCGCGCACCCAGCACGTCTGGCTGCAGCCGGCCGGCCGCGCGCTGCTGCCCGCGCTGCAGAAGGCGCTGGCGCGCATCAACGCACGCCTGACCGGCGACTTCACCCTTGACGATCTGCAGACCGTCGGCCGCTGGCTCGAGCATGTCCAGACCTTGGGAGACCCCGATGAGTGAACCCCGATCCACCGATGCCGCCACGCTGCGGCCCGAGCCCGTCACCCTCGCCTGCGCCGACGGCCAGCGCCTGCAGGGGCACTTCTTCGCGCCGCGCGGCGAGGCCGCGGCCGCGCCGGTGCTGATCTCGCCGGCCACCGGCGTGCGCCAGCAGTTCTACTGGCGCTTCGCCGACTGGCTGGCCTCGCAGGGCCACGCGACGCTGGTGTTCGACTACCGCGGCATCGGCCTGTCGCTGGACGGCCGCCTCGCCGACAGCCGCGCGCGCCTGGTCGACTGGGGCAGGCTCGACCAGGTCGCCGCGCTGCAGTGGCTGCTCGCGCGCAGCGGCGCGGCGCGGGTCGTGCTGGTCGGCCACAGCGCGGGCGGCCAGATGATCGGGCTGCTGCCCAACCACGACCGCGTCGAGCGCGTGGTCGGCGTCGCCGCGTCCACCGGCTGGTTCGGTGGCATGCGGCTCGCGTTCGCGCTCAAGGCGCGGCTGGGCCTGCGCCTATTGGTGCCGATCGGCACGCTGCTCAAGGGCTACGCGCCGACCTCGTGGCTGGGCCTGGGCGAGAACCTGCCGGCGCAGGTCGCGCGCCAATGGGGCCAGTGGTGCGCGGCCGGCGGCTACGCCACCAACGCCGTGCGCGCGGGCCTGGCCGACGACTTCCACGCGCTGGTGCGCACCCCCATCGTCGTGCTGCACGCGGAGGACGACGACATCGCCAACCCCGTGACCGTCGCCGACCTGCTGCGCACGCTGCCCGCCTCGCCGCGCGCCGCGCTGCAGGTGCGCCCGCGCGACCATGGCCTGCGCGCGATCGGCCACCTCGACTGGTTCCGCCAATCGCACCAGGCGCTGTGGCCGCTGCTGCGCCGCGCCGTGCTCGGCGAGATCGCGCTCGAGGCACCGAGCGCGGGCGCGTGAGTGCATCGCGGACCTGCAAGGCGCGGGCGCCTGAGCCGCCTCAGCCTTTCGAGATCACCTCGAACCCGCCGTAGATCATCCGCTTGCCGTCGAACGGCATCGGGCTGGCGCCGGGCTTCATGCGCGGGTCGGCCATGACCTTCTCCCAGGCCGCGTCGCGCGCCGCGCGCGAGGCCCAGGTCACCCAGCCGAAGGCGACCGTCTCGTCCGGGCCGCACTTCACGGCCAGCGGGAACGACGTCAGCTGCCCCGGGGGGACGTCGTCGCCCCAGGTGTCGATCACGCTCAGCGCGCCGTGCTCCCTGAACACGGCGGCGATCCTCTGGCAGTAGGCGCGGTAGGTTTCCTTGTCGGCGGTCGGCACGGCCGCGACGAATCCATCGATGTAGTCCATTGCGTTCTCCTGGTTGCGGACGAGCGGCCAGCCGCGATCGCGGCCGACCCGCAAGCCTACGACGAACGACGCCGCCGGGATTCGACGATTCAGGGGCTGCGCGCGGGCTCGGCCGGCGCCTCGGCGCCGTGGCCGCCCGTCATCTGGCCCAGGCTGGCCACCAGGTCGGCGAAGCGCTCGCCCTGCACGACCACGTGCGCGCGGATGCTCTGCTGCGCCTTGTCGGCGTCGCCCTCGCGCAGCGCGTCGACGATGGCCTGGTGCTCCTCGAACGAGCGCTGCGGCCGGTTGCGCACGCGCAGCTGCAGGCGGCGGTACGGCCGCAGCTTGCGCTGCAGCGCGGCGGCCTGCTCGAACAGGAAGGTGTTGTGCGAGGCCGCGTAGATGGCGTAGTGGAAGCGCTCGTTGGCGTAGAAGTAGGCGTCGGCGTCGCGCGCGGCGGCCGACCCGCGGCAGGCCTCGTGCGCGGCCTCGACCTCGGCCAGCTCGGCGTCGGACATGCGGCGCGCGGCCAGCCGGGCGCACATCGCCTCCAGCTCGGCCATGACCTCGAACATCTCGATCAGCCGCTGCGGCGTGACCTGCGCGACGACCGCCCCGCGCTGCGGCCGCGTCTCGACCAGCCCCTCGCCCAACAGCAGCCGCAAGGCCTCGCGGATGGGCGTGCGCGAGACGCCGAAGCGCGTCGCGAGCTCGACCTCGTCCAGCCGCGTGCCGGGCAGCAGCTTGCCCGTGGCGATCTCCTCCTCGATGGATTCGCGCAGGCGCTCGGACAGTCGAGTCGATGACATGGCTGCATTCTAGGAGTCGCTGTTTGCGTGCGGCTTGAGGGAAAGCATTCGTGAATTTCGGGGTAAACACTCGTGTGACTGTCATATAGTGAATGCAAACTTGAAGAAGTTGTATTCAAAAAGCCGCTGCCGGGAAACTTGGCAGCTCCGGTCCGCCGCGGATCCCTGAAGGAGACTCCATGACGATCACCCGCCGCTTCCTGGTCCAGGCCGCCGCCGTCGCCGGCCTGGCGCCCCTGTCCACCGTGTCGCGCGCCCAGGAAGGCACGCTCAAGATCTCGCACCAGTTCCCCGGCGGCACCATCGCCGACGGCGACTTCCGCGACCGGCTGTGCCGCCGCTTCGCGTCCGAGATCGAGAAGCGCAGCAACGGCGCGCTCAAGGCGGCGGTCTATCCCGGCTCGTCGCTGATGAAGACCAACGCGCAGTTCTCGGCGATGCGCAAGGGCGCGCTCGACCTCAGCCTGGTGCCGCTGTCCTATGCCGGCGGCGAGGTGCCCGAGACCAACATCGGCCTGATGCCCGCGCTGGTGCCCAACTACGAGGTCGGCACCGCCTGGAAGAACGCGGCGGTCGGCAGGCTGCTGGCCAAGACGCTGGACGACAAGGGCATCGTCGTCGTCAGCTGGATCTGGCAGGGCGGCGGCGTGGCCAGCAAGAACGCGCCGCTGGTGACGCCGGCCGACGCCAAGGGGATGAAGGTGCGCGGCGGCAGCCGCGAGATGGACATGATGCTCAAGGAGGCCGGCGCCTCCGTCATCTCGCTGCCGTCCAACGAGATCTACGCCGCGATGCAGACCGGCGCGATGGAGGCGGCGATGACGTCGTCGACCAGCTTCATCTCGTTCAAGCTGGAGGAGATCGCCAAGCACCTGACGACCGCGCGCAACAAGGCCTACTGGTTCATGTTCGAGCCGCTGCTGATGTCCAAGGAAGTCTTCAAGCGGCTGCCCAAGGCGCACCAGGACCTGATCATGGCCGTCGGCGCCGAGCAGGAGGCCTTCGCGACCCAGGCCGCGCGCCTGGACGACCAGGTGGTGGCCCAGGTCTACGGCCACGCGGGCGCCAAGGTCTACGACATCGACGCGCCCACGCTGGGCAAGTGGCAGGCGATCGCGCGCGCGACGGCCTGGAAGGACTACGCCGAGCACAACGACACGTGCAAGGCGCTGATGGCCGCGGCGCAGAAGCTGCTGTGAACGCCGACATGCCGCACGCACCGGTCGGCCTGGCCGCCGCGCCTTCGGGCGCCGGGCTGCACCAGCACATCGACGCCGCGACGCCGCGCTGGCTGCTGCCGCTGGCGCGCGCGCTGGCCGTGGTCAACCGCGGCATGATGGTGCTGGGCATGCTGGCGCTGCTGGCGTCGGCGCTGATCCTCACGTCCAGCGTCGTCACGCGCTACTTCCTGCACGCGTCCACCGACTGGCAGGACGAGGCGTCCGTGTTCTGCCTGGTCGGCGCCACCTTCCTGTGCAGCGCGTTCGTGCAGGCGATCCGCGGGCACATCGGCATCGAGGCGGTGTCGTCCATCCTGCCGGACGGCGTCAACCGCGTGCGCATCGCGATCGTCGACATCGGCTGCCTCGCGTTCTGCGCGTTCTTCGCCTGGAAGTCGTGCACGCTGCTGCACGAGGCGTGGACGGAGGGCCAGACGACGTCGTCGTCCTGGGCGCCGCCGCTGTGGATCCCGTACCTGCTGATGTCGCTGGGCATGATCCTGCTGAGCGTGCAACTGGCGCTGCAGTGCGTCGTCAGCGTCAACAGGCTGCGGCCGTCGGCGCGGGAGGGCGCGTGATGTCCATGCTCGCGCTCGGGCTGCTGTTCGGCGTGGTCACGCTGCTGATCATGTTCTCGGGCATGCCCATCTCGTTCTCGCTGGGCGCGGTGGGCGTGCTGTTCATGGCGTTCTTCATGCCGGCGTCGTCGCTGGACACCGTGACGCAGAACGTCTACGAGGAGATGTCCAGCATCACGCTGCTGTCGATCCCGCTGTTCATCCTCAAGGGCTCGGCGATCGGGCGCACGCGCGCCGGCCAGGACCTGTATGCGGCGATGCACGCGTGGATGGGCCGCATCCCCGGCGGCCTGGGCATCGCCAACGTGTTCGCGTGCGCGCTGTTCGCGGCGATGGCGGGCTCCAGCCCGGCCACCTGCTCGGCGATCGGCAGCGCGGGCATCCCCGAGATGCGCCGGCGCGGCTACTCGCCCGGCTTCGCGGCGGGCATCATCGCCGCGGGCGGCACGCTGGGCATCCTGCTGCCGCCGTCGGTGACGATGATCCTGTACGCCGTGGCCGCGGAGCAGTCGCTCGGGCGGCTGTTCCTCGCGGGCATCGGTCCGGGCGTGCTGCTGGTGGCGCTGTTCGCGCTGTGGGCCGCGTTCCAGTACCAGCGCGAGTACCGCGTCGCGAAGCGGGCGTTCGAGGCGACGGGCCAGGCGTCGCCGCTGCTGGAGGCCGAGCACTTCACGATGCGCGAGCGCTTCGCGATGCTGCCGCGCGTGCTGCCGTTCCTGATCCTGCTGACCGGCGTGATGGTGGCGCTGTACGGCGGCTACGCGACGCCGTCGGAGACGGCCGGCCTGGGCAGCATCCTCGCGCTGGCGCTGATCGCGGCGATCTACGGCGTCTGGCGCGTGCGCGACGTCGCGCCCATCCTGTCGGCGACGCTCAAGGAGTCGACGATGCTGATGTTCATCATCGGCATGTCGCTGCTGTTCTCGTACGTGATGAGCTACCTGCACATCAGCCAGTCGATGGCGCAGTGGATCGTCTCGCTCGCGCTGTCGAAATGGGTGCTGCTGGCCGCGATCCTGTCCATGGTGATCGTGATGGGCTTCTTCCTGCCGCCCGTCTCCATCATCCTGATGACCGCGCCGATCTTCCTGCCGCCGCTCAAGGCCGCGGGTTTCGACCTGGTGTGGTTCGGCATCGTGATGACCATCGTGATGGAGGCCGGCCTGATCCATCCGCCGGTGGGCCTGAACATCTTCGTCATCAAGAACATCGCGCCCGACATCGCGCTGGGCGACATCATCCGCGGCATCATCCCGTTCGTCGTGCTGATGCTGGTGACGGTGGTGGTGATCTCGGTGTTCCCGTCCATCGCGACCGCGCTGCCCGACCTCGTGATGGGGCCGCTCGCGCACTCCGGCGGCTGACATGAGCGTCGTCGCCGACTCGCCCTGGACGCGCCAGCGCGACGACCGCGCGGCGCGGCGCGCGCGCGCCGGTTCGCTGGCGGGCGTGCGGGGCAAGGTCGTCGACGCGGATTCCGCCATCGCGCTGCTGGAGGCGCTGATCGAGCCGGGCGACCGCGTGTGCCTGGAGGGCGACAACCAGAAGCAGGCCGACTTCCTCGCGCGCGCGCTCGCGGGCGTCACGCCCGAGCGCGTGCACGACCTGCACATGGTGCAATCGGTGCTGTCGCTGCCGGAGCATCTGGACATCTTCGAGTCGGGCATCGCCAGCCG
>DASQCX010000437.1:0-6887 GCA_035634455.1 Burkholderiaceae bacterium | reverse complement strand
GCGCCCCGTGACCAGTCCGCGGCCGACGCCCGGCTTGCCCTGCGTGTTGGCGGCGAACGCCGCGGCCTGCGGGAACATCGCCCCGCCCTCGGCGTCGAGATGGCCCGTGAGGATGTTCAGCGCGTCGACCAGCACCGAGTTGAGCGTGCCGAAGCGCTGCGTGCTCGAACCGATGCGCGAGTAGACCGCGCCGCGCGGCGCCGCCGCGAGCTGGCGCACCAGCGCGCGCTGCACCTGCGCGGGCACGCCGCAGCGATCCGCCATGCGTTCGGGGCGGTACGGCGCGACGGCGCGTTGCAGCGCCTCGACGCCCGTCTCGCCCGCGGCCAGGAATTGCTCCAGGCGCCCCGGGCGCACCAGGCCTTCGTCGAACACCGCGTGCACCAGGCCCAGCAGCAGGAAGACGTCGGCGCCGGGGCGGATGAAGTGGTGCTCGTCGGCGATCGCGGCCGTCTCGGTGCGGCGCGGATCGACCACGACCAGCCGGCCGCCACGCGCCCGCAGCGCCTTCGCGCGGCCGCGGAAGTCGGGCACCGTCCACATGCTGCCGTTGCTCGCCATCGGGTTGGCGCCCAGCATCAGCAGGAAGTCGCAATGGTCGATGTCGGGCACCGGCACCGTCAGCGCGTGGCCGTACATCCAGCCGCTGGCGACCTGGCGCGGCATCTGGTCCAGCGTCGATGCGCTGAAGATGTTGCGCGTGCCGGCCGCGCGCAGCAGGCGCTGCACGTACAGCCCCAGGCCCAGCCGGTGCACGTTCGGGTTGCCCAGCGTGAACGCGAGCGCGTCGCGGCCGTGCTCGGCCAGCAGCGGCGGCAGCCGGCGCGCGATCTCGGCGTAGGCCTCGTCCCAGCTGGCCTCGACGAAGCGGCCGTCGCGCTTGATCAGCGGCTGGCGCAGGCGGTCGGGGTCGTCCTCGAGATCCTTCAGCGCGACGGCCTTGGGGCAGATGTAGCCGTGGCTGAAGACGTCCTGCTCGTCGCCGCGGATCGCGATCACGCGCGCCTGCTCGCCGGTGCCCGACACCGTCAGGCTCAGGCCGCAGCAGGCCTCGCACAGCGGGCAGATGCGCTGCACGGTGCGCGTGTCCGCTGCGGCGTCGGATGGGGTGGCGATCGTCATGGCGTTGTCTCGCGAGTTGTCGTGTCGGTCTGGCGCACAGCATACGGCGCCGCGATCGATGATGGGGACGTCGCGACGCCGTGGCTGCCACTTCGGCGACAAACCCCGGGAAATGCCGCGCACGGCGCCGATCGACGTCGAAACCGGCCATTCCGCGCCGGCGGCCCGCCGGATCGATGGCAGGATGCCGGTGTCCATTCGACCGCCCCGCCCTTGAACTCCGCCCTTTCTTCCTCGCCGCCGAGCCCGCGCCGCCGGGCCATGGCCGCGCTCCATCTGCGCCTGCTGGAGGCCGAATGGCGCCATCACCCGTGGCGCCAGGCGGCGGCGGTGATGGCGGTGGCGCTCGGCGTCGCGCTCGCGTTCGCGGTGCAGCTGATCAACGCGTCGGCGCTGTCGGAGTTCTCGGCGGCCGTGCATGCCGCCAGCGGTGCGCCCGATTTCAGCGTCCGGCCGCGCGACGGCCTGCTGGCCGAGGATCTCTATCCGCGCGTCGCGACGGCGCCGGGCGTGGCGCAGGCCAGTCCGGTGCTCGACCTGCCGGTCGGCCTGCGCGGCGCCGACGGCCAGCCGCACCCCGCGCACCTGCTCGGCCTGGACGCGTTCGTCGCACCCTGGATCTCGCCGGGCTGGCTGGTGCAGCCCGCGGCGGCAGCGGGATCGGGCGCGGCGTCGCCCGGCACCCCGCTGGCGGCGCTCGATCCCGACGTCGTCTTCGTCAACGCCGCGGCCCGCGCGCTGGTCGGCCAGGCGGATCGCGTGACGCTGCAGGTCGACGGCCGGCCGCACGACTTCAAGATCGGCGGCCGCATCGCCGCCGACGGCCCGCCGCTGCTCGTGATGGACATCGCCGGCGCGCAGGCGCATTTCGACCGCCTGGGCTCGCTGTCGCGCATCGACGTGCGACTCGCGCCCGGCGCGCGCCGGGAGGCCGTGATGGCGGCGCTGGCCGCCGGCCCCGACGTGCGCGCCGCGGCGCCGGACGAGGCCGCGCTGCGCATGGCCCGGCTGTCGCAGTCGTACCGCGTCAATCTCGGCGTGCTGTCGCTGGTGGCGCTGTTCACCGGCGGCTTCCTCGTGTTCTCGGTGCAGTCGCTGGCGGTGGCCAAGCGCATCCCGCAGCTCGCGCTGCTGGGCGTGCTGGGCATGGACGGGCGCCAGCGCCGCACGCTGGTCTGGCTCGACAGCCTGCTGGTGGGCCTGCTCGGCGGCGCCGCCGGCCTCGCGATCGGCACCGCGCTCGCGGCCGCGGCACTGCGTGCGCTCGGCGGGGATCTGGGCAGCGGCACGCTGGGCGGCGGCGTGCCGCATCTGCAGTGGAGCGTCGCGGCGGCGCTGGCCTATGGCGCGCTGGGGGTCGTCTCGGCGTTCGCGGGCGGCTGGTGGCCGGCGCGCGCCGCGCAGGGCATCGCGCCGGCGCAGAGCCTCAAGGGCCTGAGCAGCGCCGCGAGCGGCAACTGGCCCGCCGCGGCCGGGCTGGGGTTGATCGCGCTGGCCGGGCTGCTCGCGCTGGCACCGCCGTGGCACGCTATCCCGTGGGGCGCGTACGCCTGCGTCGGCGTGCTGCTTCTGGGCGGCATCAGCCTGGTGCCGCAGGTGGTCGCGCTGTTGCTGAAGGGCTTGCGCGGCGCACCCGATCCGGTGGCCGCGCTCGCGGTGGCGCGCGCGGTCGACCAGCGCCACACCGCCACCGCCGCGGTGGCCGGCGTCGTCGCCAGCCTGAGCCTGGTCGTGGCGTTGACGGTGATGGTCACGAGTTTCCGCGACTCGCTGATCGCCTGGCTGGACGACGTCCTGCCCGCCGACCTCTATGTGCGCCAGGTGCCGGGCGTCGGCGACACGGCGCTGTTCCTGCCGCCGGCGGTCGTTGCGGCCGCGCCCGGACCCGGGGTGCGCCAGGTGCGCGCCGAACGGCTGGTGCCGGTCACGCTCGCGCCCGAGCAGCCCGACGCCGTCCTGCTGGCACGCGACCCGCTGCCCGGCGAGACGCAGCCGAAGCTGCCGTGGATCGTGGCGCCCGGCGCCGCCGCACCCGCCGTGGCTGGTGCGGTGTCGGTCTATCCCACCGAAGTCCTGGCCGCGCTGCAGCACCTGAAGAAAGGCGACGTCATCACCGTGCCGCTGCCGCCGCGGCGCGCCGCCAGCGCCGCGGCGGCATCGCCGACCGCGAGCGTGCGCGGCGTCGTGCGCGGCATCTGGCGCGACTACGCCCGCCAGCAAGGCGCGCTGCTGATGTCGCGCACCGACTGGCTGCGCCTGACCGGCGACGACCGCGTCACCGGACTTGCGGTCTGGCTGGACGCCGCGAGCGCGGACGGACGCGACGCCGTCGTCGCGCGCATCAAGGCCGCGGTGCCGCCCTACGCGCCCACCGAGGTCGCCTCCGCCGGCGACCTGCGCGCCTATTCGCTGCGCATCTTCGACCGCAGCTTCGCCGTCACGCGCTGGCTGCAGGGCGTGGCGCTGGCGATCGGGCTGGCGGGCATCGCGGCGAGCTTCTCGGCGCAGGTGCTGGCGCGGCGCCGCGAGTTCGGCACGCTGCAGCACCTGGGCTTCACGCGGCGCCAGGTGCTGGCGCTGGTGGCGTCCGAGGGCGCGCTGTGGAGCGCCGTCGGCGCGGTGCTGGGGCTGGCGTTGGGGCTGGCCGTCAGCGTCGTGCTGGTGAAGGTGGTCAACCCGCAGAGCTTCCACTGGACGATGCAGATGAGCGTGCCGCCCGCCACCCTGCTGCTCCTGGGCCTGGGCGTCGTGCTCGCCGGCGCCCTCACCGCCTGGGGCAGCGGCCACGCGGCGGCCAGCCGCGACGTGGTGCGCGCCGTGAAGGAGGACTGGTAGGCGTGGACTACCCAGACCCGTCGGACGGCGATCTACGCGTCGTTCGCGCACATCGTCGACCGCCACGCGGCTCGGTGCCTGGTGGGCAATGCCAGCGGGAGCGGCAACGGCACCCGTTCGTTCGACCTGGGTGTCGTCTCGAACTTCCGGGCAATCCGGACTCGTTCGGCAGGCCCGAGCCTTGAGCGGAGATTGCGCCTGAGGTCGCTGCCCCAACCGGCGTCGCCGGTCTGCGGAGGCGCCCACTTTTCGCACGTGCCGACACGATCCGTGCGTCGGCACCACGGCTCCCAGCCGCGATCGCCCTGAAAAGTTGCGATCTTCGACAGCTTGCTTTCAGTCAAGCGAAGGAATCGATGCGTCCACAGTTGCCTGCGGCGCTGCATTTCCGGAAGGCGCCGGTGCGTGCGGCACTGGCGAGGTGCGGCTTCAACCAACTTTGGTGAACCTGCCTTCCGGCTGGCGTGCGGTCCGCCAGCCACGTCGCTCGGCCAACGAATCCCGTCAACGGCCGTTGGTGCCCATGGCAGCGAGTGCGACTTTCGCCGAGCTCACCGGCGGAAACCGAGAGCGCGACTTCGCGGTGCCTCTCCCCCGGACATTCGTCCACGGTCCCGGGCATGGGAGTTGCGTACCGGCAGGCCGGCGCCGCAAGTGCGACACCGAGGGTTCATTCCACATCAACAAGAGATCACGGGCCGAACAATGACAGGCAAGACGCAGTTCACTATTGCTGTACCGCTCCTCGCGGCGTTCGGCTCGGCGCCGGCGCTCGCACAAACCAGCGCGGCCGCCGTGGTTCCGACCTCGGCTGCTTCGGCGGCGGCGTCACCGGCGCCGGCGGGCGAGCTGCCCTCCCAGCAGGTGGTGATCAACGGCATCAAGCGCGGCGAGCTGATCCTGCCGACGACGGTGACTTCGTCGTCGGCCTTCGGCATGGATCTCGAGGTGCTCGACACGCCACGCAACAACACGATCCTGTCCACGGCGCAGCTCGACGCGCTCAACGTCAAGAACCCCGAGAGCTTCTCCTACCTGACGTCGAGCGCCTATACCGACTCTTCCTTCGGTGTCCCGAACGTGCCGCGCATCCGCGGCCAATACGCCGACGTGTTCATCAACGGCATGCGGGACAGCTTCACGTCCAACGGCTACGGCGCGCCGTTCAGCTTCAACGCGATCGACACCATCGACATCAACAAGGGCCCGGCCACGGTGCAGGCAGGCCCGGGCGCCGGCGTGGGCGGTTCGATCAACATCAGCACGAAGCAGCCGAACTTCGTGAAGTTCTCGGGCGTGGTCGACGCGCAGTTCGACACCCAGGGCGAGCGCCGCATCGGATTCGACCTGGGCGGCCCCGTCGGCGCCGATCACCCCGGCCTGGCCTATCGCGTCAGCTATGCGGGCAACAACAGCGGCGGCTATTGGTACGGCCAGTACATGCACCAGCAGTCCGTCTTCTTCTCGCTGCTCGACGAGGTGTCGCCGAAATACTCGGTGGAGTTCAACAGCGAAGTCGTCAACGCGAAATACGTCGAGAACGACGGGGTCAACCGGGTGAACCAGGCGTTCATCGACCATGGCACCTACCTGACGGGCTCGCCCACCACCATCACGAACTACCTGACGCCCGTGACGCTGGGCAACCCGGTGCAGCTCGACCGCCGCACCAACATCGACGAGACGCCCGGCGACGGCGCGCGGGCGTTCAAGTACAACCTGCAGCTGATCCAGAACTACGAGATCAGCGACCAGGCCTCGGTCTCCAACAACACGTTCTTCAATTTCCTGAACCGCTACAACGAGGTGCAGTTCTACTTCGAGGATTCGACCGCCAACAGCTACACGATCGAGAACAAGACCGACTTCAAGTTCAACTTCGGCGCGACGCTCGCGGATCCGGCCAAGCCGGGCGAGGAAACGCGGGCCCAGTCCCTCGACGCCGGCTTCACGTTCCGCTTCGCGCACGTGAACACCATCCAGAACTACTTCGACGAGGTCGCCAGCGTCTACGACCTGACCACCAGCCCATCCACCTGGGTCCTGCCGGCGGATCAGTTCAGCGGCGTCAACTACACGGGCCCGTTCGGCAAGACGCTGAACGGCATGCCCGCGCGGGACGCGTACTCGCAGAACGAATCGGTCGATTCCGACCTGGCGGACGCGGCCGTCTTCCTCGAGCATCGCATCGCGGTTTCGCCCCGGCTGAACTTCATGTACGGCGCTCGCGCCGACTTCGTCAAGCTCAACGAGAAGGATCCGTTCGACACGGC
This sequence comes from Burkholderiaceae bacterium, assembly GCA_035634455.1. Classification (GTDB taxonomy): domain Bacteria; phylum Pseudomonadota; class Gammaproteobacteria; order Burkholderiales; family Burkholderiaceae_C; genus Scleromatobacter. Next base: position 657 of record DASQCX010000437.1, on the reverse strand, counting down.
AGGCGAAGACGGCCTGCTCGCGATTCCGCGATTCCACGCGTCGCACTGGTACATCCTGGGCAACGGCAACGCCAGCGCGGTCTTCAAGCCGGTGCCTTGGACGTCGGTGTACGCCACCTACGACTATGCCCAGTACGTCGACCCGAACGCGCAGGACGGCGGGGTCGGCACGTTCGGGGTGCAGGATTCGACACAGCTGCGCCAGATCTCGCGCCTGGCCGAGATCGGCGCGAAGTTCGACCTGTTCAACAAGAGCCTGTTCCTGTCGACGGCCGCGTTCAAGCAGGGAAAGACGGAGCCGACCGGCCCCGGCGGCACGGCCAAGACGAACGCGCACATCAGCGGCTTCGAGGCCGAACTGAACTACCAGCCGAGCCCGAGCTTCTTCATGACGGCGAGCTACTCCTTCCTGCACACCCTCCTCGACACGGCCAAGGGCTTCTACGACTATCCCGCGCAGGAAGGCCAGAACATCGACGGCGCCGGCAACGAGATCACCTGGGTGGCCGGACAGAAGTTCAAGGATCCGGGCGTGCCCGAACACCTGTTCAACATCCTCGCCAACTACAAGTTCGCCAGCGGACTGGGCGTCCAGGCCAACCTGCAGGTGACCAGTCCCATCGAGACCACGACCTCGGGCTGGATCGACCTCGACAA
>DASQCX010000436.1:0-1652 GCA_035634455.1 Burkholderiaceae bacterium | reverse complement strand
TCACTCGGTGCTCGCGCGCCTGATGCCCGCCGACGATCCGGCGCCGTACCCCGAGGCCTTCGCCGCCGGCGTGCGCGCAGCGCGCGACGCGCGGGGACACGACCTTCTGGCCCAGCTGTTCTCGGTGCGCACGCTCGGCCTGACGCAGCGCCTGCCCGCGGCAGCGCTGTCCGACCACCTCTCCGGCCTTCTGATCGGCCACGAGCTCATCGCGGGCCTGCATGCCGCGGACGGGCCACTCGCGCTTGTGGGGGAACCCGCGCTCTGCCATCGCTACGCCCACGCGCTGGACGTGCTGGGCGCGACAGCGGTCACCGCGCATGCCAATACGGCCTGCGGTGGACTGTGGCAACTCGCCGTCCAGGCAAGGTGGGTCGCGGCATGACGATGGGCAACCGCAGCAGCCGCATGGCCGCGGCGATGACGCGCCTGCCCCTGGTCGCCATCCTGCGCGGTCTGCGTCCTCACGAGGCCGCCCCCGTCGGATGGGCACTCGAGGATGCGGGCTTCGCCCTCATCGAGGTGCCGCTCAACTCGCCGGAGCCGTTCGACTCGATCGCGACGCTGCGTCGGCAGCTCGCGCCCGACACGCTGGTCGGTGCCGGCACCGTCACCCGCCTGGCCGACGTGGAGCGCCTGCGGGACCTCGGCGCCGACCTCGTGGTCATGCCGCACGCCGACACCGCCGTGATCCGCGCCGCCAAATCCGCCGGCATGCTGTGCGTTCCCGGCGTGGCGACCCCGACCGAAGCGCTGGCGGCGCTCGATGCGGGCGCGGACGCACTCAAGCTGTTCCCCGCCGAGCTGGTCACGCCAGCCGTGATGAAGGCCATGCGCGCGGTACTGCCGCGCGGGGCCGCCTTGCTCCCGGTGGGCGGCATCACGCCGGCCAGCCTGGCGCCCTGGCTGCGCGCAGGTGCTTCGGGGTTCGGCCTGGGCTCCGCGCTCTATGCGCCCGGTGCGGATGCCACCGCGGTGGCTCGGAACGCCACGGATTTCGTCCGGGCCTGGCGCGAGTGCATCAACGAAAGCCCGCCGAACTGAATTCCCCTTTCCCTTTCGACAGCGACTTCCAAACGATAACCATACGGAGACACACATGAGCACGAACGCCCACCGTTCCAAACTTCCGCAGCAGCACCTCCTCAGCGCGTTGATCCAGGCCGCCTTCATCGCGCCGGTAGTGATCGGCGCAACCGGGGCGCACGCGCAGTCGGCCGCTGCCCCAACCGCGGCCGCATCGCAGGCGCAGGCCAAGACGGCCGAAGAGGTGCAGACCGTGACGGTCATCGGCGTGTCGGCATCGCTGCGCAGTGCGGTCGCTGCGAAGAACGACGCCAACTCCATGGTCGAGGTGATCGCCTCCGAGGACATCGGCAAGCTGCCCGACACCACCATCGCCGAATCGCTGGCGCGCCTGCCGGGCCTGGCGGCCGGCATCGACCGCGGCAACGCGAGCCAGCTCGTCGCCCGCGGGCTCGGCCCGCGCTTCATCGGCTCCACGCTCAACGGCCGCGAGTTCGCGACGACCGAGCCCGATCGCGCGGTGCGCTTCGAGATGTTCCCGTCGGAATCGATCTCGGGCGCCAAGGTCTACAAGACGCAGTCGGCCGAGATCGTCGAAGGCGGCATCGCCACGACGGTGGACCTGC
>DASQCX010000435.1:0-4505 GCA_035634455.1 Burkholderiaceae bacterium | reverse complement strand
TCGAGGAAGGCGCCTGAGCCGGCGCGCTCACGGCGCGTCGAAGGCGACGACGCCGGGCAGCGCGTCGCGGTCGCCGTACGCGCGCATCACCTGGGCGACGACGACGCGGTAGCCCGCCAGCCAGTTCGCCTGCGCCGCCTTGGCCTGCAGGTGGGTCGGGTGCGACATCAGCTGCTGCAGCGCCTCCAGCGACGACCAGTAGTACACGTTGGACACCAGCCCCGTCGCCGCGTTCTCCCACGCCTCCTCGCCGAGGTAGCCCGGCAGGCCTTTCGCGGCCGCGGCGATCTGCTGGTCGAGGCGGTGGAACTCGTCGTCGAACTGCCGCTTGGCGAAGATGAATGTCGAGGAATAGATCACGGCGGCTACGGGCGGGAGGTGAGGCGGGGCGCCGAGGATAGCGCAGCGCCGGTGCTCAGCACGACAGGTCGGCCGCGAAGCGGGCGCCGTCCGCGGCGGCGAGCGCCAGCGCGCGGCCGCGCAACGACAGCGACGTCCCGTTGGCGAAGCGCAGCGCGAGGTCGATGTCGCCGGCGAGCGTGGCGGGCAGTTCGAGGCTTGCGACGGGCTGGCCATCGAGGCGCAGCCGGCCCTCGCTCAGCTTGCCGAAGGCGTGCGCGGCGTCGCCGTCCAGCGTCGCGTCCGACAGCGTGAGCGCGACGGCCGGCAGCCAGCCGCGCTCGCCGTCGGCGGCGCGCACGGACGCGGCCGAGAAGCGCACGCGCACGGCGCCGGCGTCCGCCGTCACGTCGCGCACTTCCGAATCGGGGAACTCGAGGACGAGGCGCATGGCGGCGATTCTGCCCGGCGGAAGATTTTTGCGGACGGCGGGAATAAACCGGCGCCCCGCCCGATCTTGCAGGAACACCGTCACTTCGAGGAGCACCCATGCCCGCCGATTTCGATCGCCGCGACTTCCTGCGCCTGGCCGGCGTCGGGGCCGGCGTGGTCTTCGCGTCCGGCCTGGCCGGCTGCGCCGCGCGCGCCGGCGCGGCGTCCGCCGACTTCCACTTCGTCCAGCTGTCCGACAGCCACTGGGGCTTCCAGGGCCCGGTCGTCAACCCGGAGGCGAAGACGACGCTCGCGCGCGCCGTCGCCGAGGTCAACGCGCTGCCGCTGCCGCCCGACTTCATCGTCTTCACCGGCGACCTCACGCACACCACCGACGATCCGCAGGAGCGCCGCAAGCGCATGCGCGAGTTCCAGGCCATCGTGGCCGACCTGAAGGTGCGCGACATCCACTTCCTGCCCGGCGAGCACGACGCGTCGCTCGACAAGGGCGCCGCGTTCCAGGAGTTCTTCGGCCCGACGCACTACAGCTTCGACCACCGCGGCGTGCACTTCATCGCGCTCGACAACGTGTCCGACCCCGCCGCCCGCGTCGGCGACGAGCAGCTCGCCTGGCTCGCGAAGGACCTGGCGACGCTGGACAAGGACGCGCCCATCGTCGTGCTGACGCATCGCCCGCTGTTCGACCTCGCGCCGCAATGGGACTGGGCGACGCGCGACGGCGACCAGGTCGTCGCGCAGCTGATGCCGCACACGAACGTGACGGTGTTCTACGGCCACATCCACCAGGAGCACCATCACCAGACCGGCCACATCGCGCACCACGCCGCGACCTCGCTGATCTTTCCGCTGCCGGCGCCGGGCTCGCAGCCGCAGCGCACGCCGATCAAGTGGGACGCGTCGCAGCCCTTCCACGGCCTCGGGTTTCGTGAGATCGAGCGCCACGGCGCCGGCGAGTACGCGCTCGCGCAGCACGGCGTCACGGGAGCCTGAGCATGGATCGACGTCTTCTCCTCGCGGGCTTCGCGGCCACGCTGGTAGCGGCGGCCTCGCGCGCCGCCACCGAGGGCGAGCCGCGCCGCATCCCGGTGGTCGCGCGCAAGTTCGTCTTCATCCCCAACGAGATCACGGTCGGGCAGGGCGAGTCGGTGGTGCTGGAGTTCACCGCGCCCGAGGTGGCGATGGGCTTCTTCGCGCCCGCGCTCGGCCTGCGCGCGCTGCTGGTGCCGGGCGAGGTGGCCAAGGTGCCGTTCACGGCCGACAAGCCCGGCCGCTACGACTTCTTGTGCGATGTATTCTGCGGCGACGGACACGAAGGGATGAGCGGTCACCTCGTCGTCCAGGGCTGACGCCGTTCATGCAAGACGACCCGGGACGCTTCGCCGCGTCCGTGCTGCCGCACCTGGACGCGGCCTACAACCTCGCGCGCTGGCTGGTGCGCGACGCGCACGACGCGCAGGACGTCGTGCAGGACGCGCTCGTGCGCGCGCTGCGCCACTTCGACGGCTTCCGCGGCGGCGACCCGCGGCCGTGGCTGCTGGCCATCGTTCGCAACGCGGCGTTCGCCTGGCTGGGCGCGCGCCGCACGGGCGAGGTCGACTTCGCCGACCACGAGCACGAGCTAGCCGCCGCGCTCGCCCTGGACGCGCCGCCCGCCGATCCCGAATCGCTCGCGATCCGCCGCGCCGAGCGGCGCGAGATCGACGCCGCGATCGCCGCGCTGCCGATCGCGTTCCGCGAGGCGCTGGTGCTGCGCGAGCTGGAGGAGCTGTCCTACCGCGACATCGCGCGCATCACCGACGTGCCCATCGGCACCGTGATGTCGCGCCTCTCGCGCGCCCGCCACCTGCTGGCGGTCGCGCTGCGGCCCGAGGCCGCGAGGAACCTGGCATGAATGACGACGATCTCTGGCTGGACGCGCTGCTCGACGACGAGCTCGACGCGCCCGCGAGCCTCGCGCTGCAGCGCCGCCTGGCCGCGGAGCCGGCGCTGCAGCAGCGCCTGGACGAGCGCCGCGCGCTGCGCGAGGCGATCCGCGCGCAGGCGACGCGGCACGCGGCGCCCGACGACTTGCGCGCGAACCTGATGGCGATGCTGCCGTCGCGCGCGGACGCGCCCGCGAGCCCGCCCGCCGCGCGCGAGCGCGGGGCGGCGCGCCGGCGCATGGCGCTGCCGTGGGCCGCCGGCATCGGCGGGGCGCTCGTCGCGACGCTGTGCACGCTGGCGGTGGTCGCGCCCGCCACGCTGGGCTGGCATCGCGGTGCGGCGCTGGACGACCTGCAGACGGCGGAGGCCTCGGAAGCGGTCAGCGCGCACACGCGGGCCTTGCTGGTCGACCACCCGATCGAGGTCGCGAGCTCCGACCAGCACACCGTGCGGCCGTGGCTGTCCGCGCGCCTGAACTTCGTGCCGCCGGTGACCGACTTCGCGCCGCAGGGCTTCCCGCTGGTCGGCGCGCGGCGCGACGTGCTGTCCGGCGAGACGGCCGCCGCGCTGGTCTACCGGCACGGCGCGCACGTGATCTCGGTGTTCGCGCGGCCGGTCGACCCGTCGGCCCCGCGCGCGGCCGAGGCGACGCGCGTCGTGCGCGGCTTCAACGTCATCGAGCGCACGCAGGGCGGGCTGGCGTTCTGCTTCGTCTCCGACGCGAACCCGCACGAGCTGCGGACGCTGGCCGACCTGGTGGCGCCGCCGGCGGGCGGCTGATCACAGGTTCTCGTGATGCCCCTGCGCGCCGCGCTTCCAGTACGCGGCGGCGCGGATGGACTCGCCCGGGTGGCCCTTGACCTCGACCAGCTCGCGCCGCAGCGCCGCCATGCACGCGGCCTCGCCCGCGCACCAGGCGTAGCCGTCGCCCGCGGGCAGCGCCAGCGCGCGGACGGCGGCCAGCAGCTCGGCGTCGCTCGACACCCACGCGAGGTCGACGTCCGCCGCCGACGCGAACGCGCGCCGGTCGGCGGCGTCGGCGGCCTTGAGCACGACGATCGCGCGGGCGCCCGCGGGCAGTTCCTCGAGCCGGCGCGCGACGGCGGGGAAGGCCGTCTCGTCGCCGGCCAGCAGGTGCCAGTCGTAGTCCGGCGGCACGATCATCGAGCCCTTGGGGCCGCCGATGGCCAGCGTGTCGCCCGGCGCGGCGCGCGCGGCCCACTCGGCGGCGGGGCCGTCGCCGTGCAGCGCGAACTCGATCACCAGCTCGCGCGCGGCGTTGTCGAACGAGCGCGGCGTGTAGTCGCGCCGGGCGTCGCCGACGAAGACCTTGACGTGGTCGTCGAACGAGGCGCTGACGAAGTCCGACAGCGACTCGTCCCGGAAGGTGATGCGGCGGAAGTGCGGCGTCGGCGTCTCGACCGCCTGGACGGTGAGCTCGCGGCGCTTGAGTTCGTGGCGCACGCGTTCGACGCGGCGCAGGGTCGTGGGGGCGTTCATGGATGCGGGGCGATGCGATTTGGTTGACAATGTCATCAATCATGCGGAAACAAGTAGACAATGTCAACCATGTGGGCTCTGCGCCCGCGCCGTCCGGCAAGGTCACGGCCGCCGACGCCGTGCTGGAGCTCGTCCACGTCGTGATGCACCAGTTCCGCTCGCGCCAGTACCAGGTGCTGCGCGACAACGCGCACGGCCTCACGCACATGGAGAGCAAGGCGATGGGCTTCTTCGCCCGCCACGCCGGCGCGACGCTGAGCGACCTCGTGGCGCACAGCGGCCGCGACAAG
>DASQCX010000434.1:0-3564 GCA_035634455.1 Burkholderiaceae bacterium | reverse complement strand
AGCGTCTTCAGGCCCAGGTGCTTGCGCACGGTCTCGGCCACGTCCTTGCACAGGTCCAGCGCGTAGCCCACCGGCTTCTTGCCGGCGTCGTAGTAGGAGAACGGCACCGACGACTCGCGGTGCGCCAGCACGATCCTGCCGCTGCTGCGGATGCGGTCGAGGACGGGATGCGGCTCGGCGTCGGCCGGCGCGGCGGCAGGGGTCGGGGCCTCGCCCTTGGGCTTGGCGGCATGCGCCGCCGGCGCGAGGCAGGCCAGGGCGGCGAGCGTGATTCCCAGGACGCGGCGGGCCTGGTGGGCGCGCGCGTCGCGGGGGGCGCGGATGGCGCCGGGACACGTGAAAACTTGCATGGTCGCGGACTGTATGCGGCGCCGGCAGGCGGCGCCAATGCCTTTTGGAGGCCGCATCATGCATCATTTGCATCAACCCATAAGGGTTAATACCGAAAAATCTCGACGAGACGGCCAACTATTGCAGCATGCGACGGCCGTCCGCGCGCCGCAAGTCCCTGCGGCGCCTGTCAGGCTCTCAGACCTGGCGCAGGAAGTCCCACAGCGCCTGGGCGCCCGGCTTGGGGTGGCGCGCCAGTTCGGGGCGCTCGCGGTAGATGCGCACCTCCATCGTCACTTCCCAGGCGTGGCCGGTGTCGTCGTGCAGCGGCGCGGCCGACACCAGGCGCCGCGCGCGCAGCTCCTTCCGGACCGAGCTGGAGGGCAGGAACGCGATGCCGTGCCCCTCGAGCGCCATCGCCTTCAGGCCTTCGGCCATGTCGGTCTCGTAGACGGTGTCCAGGTGCGGCAGCACGGCGGTCGACTTCAGGATCTGGTCGACCAGCCGCGCCATGTAGGCGCCCGAGGCGTAGCCCAGGAACGGGATGCGCGCGCCGTCGGCGGCCGCCAGCCGGAACAGTGGCTGGCCGTCGGGCCCGCCCTTGGCGTAGGGGGCCAGCGTCTCGGCGCCCAGGCTCAGCATCTCGTAGCGGTCGGGGCTGAGCTGCAGCGGCTGCGAGGCGTGGTGGTAGGCCACCAGCAGGTCGCAGCTGCCCTCGGTCATGCGCATGACGGCGTCGTGCACGTTGAGCGCGATCAGGCGGCTCTTCATCGCGCCGAAGCGCTTGCGCAGGTCCATCACCCAGGTGGGGAAGAACGTGAACGCGAGCGTGTGCGGCACGGCGAACTCGATCATGTCGGCGCCGCCGGCCTGCAGCCCGCGCATCATGTTGCGGGTGGCCTGCAGGCTGCCCAGCACCTCCAGCGCCTGGCCGTGGAAGGTCTCGCCGGCCGGCGTCAGGCGCGTGGGGTAGGACGAGCGGTCGACCAGGTCGAGCCCGGCCCAGGCCTCGAGCGCCTGGATGCGGCGCGAGAACGCCGGCTGCGTGACGTGCCGCAGCTGCGCGGAACGCGAGAAGCTGCGCGTCTCGGCCAGGCTGACGAAGTCTTCAAGCCACTTGGTTTCCACGCGCGCAGTGTAGCGTCCGCTTCAGGGCGCGGCCTGCGCGAAGGCCGAGTCGCCCAGCGTCGGCGACTCCGGCGCCTCGCTCGCGGCGGCAGTGTCGCCGTGCGTCTGCTGCAGGCGCCACATGTGCGCGTAGCGGCCGCCCAGCGCCAGCAGCTCGGGGTGCGTGCCGCGCTCGACGATGCGGCCCTCGGCCATCACCAGGATCTGCGCGGCGTTGACCACCGTCGACAGCCGGTGCGCGATGACGAGCGTCGTGCGCCCCTGCGCGGCCTGCGCGAGCTCGGCCTGGATCGCGCGCTCGTTGGCGGAGTCGAGCGCCGAGGTGGCCTCGTCGAAGATCATCAGCGGCGGATTCTTCAGCAGCGTGCGCGCGATCGCCACGCGCTGCTTCTCGCCGCCGGACAGCTTCAGGCCGCGCTCGCCCACCATCGTCTCGTAGCCCCTGGGCGTGGCGGCGATGAAGTCGTGGATGTGCGCGGCGCGCGCGGCGCCCTCGATCTGCGCCTGCGACGCGCCGGGCCGGCCGTACGCGATGTTGTAGGCGACGGTGTCGTTGAACAGCACGGTGTCCTGCGGCACGATGCCGATCGCCTTGCGCAGGCTGTGCTGCGTGAGCTGGCGCAGGTCCTGGCCGTCGACGCGGATCGCGCCGCCGGTGACGTCGTAGAAGCGATAGAGCAGGCGCGCCAGCGTGCTCTTGCCGGCGCCGCTGGGGCCGACCACGGCCACCGTCTTGCCGGCGGGGATCTCGAAGCTGACGTCGTGCAGGATGGGCCGCGCCGGGTCGTACGCGAAGCTGACGTGCTCGAAGCGCACCGCGCCGCCCTCGATCCGCAGCGGCAGCGCGTCCGGCGCATCGGCGATCTCGCGTTCCTTTTCCAGCAGCGCGAACATGCGCTCCAGGTCGGTCAGGCCCTGCTTGACCTCGCGGTACAGCACGCCCAGGAAGTTCAGCGGCACGTACAGCTGGATCAGCAGCGCGTTGACCATCACGAAGTCGCCCAGCGTCATCCTGTGCGCGATCACGCCGCCGGTGGCGCGCCACAGCAGCGCGACCAGGCTGCCGGCGATGATCAGCTGCTGCCCCGTGTTGAGCATCGACAGCGTGGCCTGCGACTTGACCTGCATGGCGCGGTAGGCCTCCAGCCCGGTCTCGTAGCGCGCCGACTCGAACTGCTCGTTGTTGAAGTACTTGACCGTCTCGAAGTTGATCAGCGCGTCGATGGCGCGCGTGTTGGCCTTGGAGTCGAGCTCGTTGACGGCCTTGCGGTACTTGGTGCGCCACTCCGTGACCGTGATCGTGAACGCGCCGTACAGCAGCAGCGCGGCCAGCGTGATCCACACGTAGCCCATGTCGAAGCGGTGGCCCAGCAGCAGCAGGACGAAGCTCAGCTCGACCAGCGTCGGGATGATGGTGTAGAGCGAATACGACACCAGCGTCTGCAGCGCGCGCGTGCCGCGCTCGATGTCGCGCGTCAGGCCGCCGGTCTGGCGCTCGAGGTGGAAGCGCAGCGACAGCGCGTTCAGGTGCTCGAACGTCTCCAGCGCCACGCGCTTGGCCGCGCCGAAGGTGGCGCGCGCGAAGACGATCTCGCGCAGCTCGGTGAACAGCGTCATCGCCAGGCGCAGGCCGGCATAGCTCACGAGCAGCCCCAACGGCACGACCAGCAGCGCGCGCGGGTCGGTGATCGAGATGTTCAGCGCGTCGACCAGCTTCTTGAGCAGGATCGGCACGCTGACGCTGGCCACCTTGGCGCCGACCAGGAACGCCAGCGCGACCGCCATGCGCACGCGGTACTCCCAGAAATAGGGCAGCAGCCGCTGCAGGGTGGCCAGGTCGCCGCGCGCTTGGTCGGCGGGCGCGGCCTCGCGAGGGGCGGAGGGACGGTTCGGGTGCATGGGACAGGGCAGATGGGGGCGGCGGGCGCCAGGACAAGCCGGGGACGGCGCCTGCCCGGCACGACGGCGGGCAGTTTAGGGTCCGCAGTCGTCGCGTGCACGGGACATTCGAAACCACAGGGTAAACCCTTTGGTGGACAATTCCATCCGAGCCGAACCAAGGAAAGATGCCCGATGACCCACGCCGAAATCCAAGCCACCGCCAAG
>DASQCX010000433.1:0-2928 GCA_035634455.1 Burkholderiaceae bacterium | reverse complement strand
AAAAAGTCATCAATCAATCGCAAATTATGGTGGGAATCATCATTCCGGGATGAAATAGATTGCGGTCATGGCAGCCCATCCCGCTCCCGCCGACCGTCCGCCCGCCCCGCAGGCGGTGCTGTTCGACGTCTACGGCACGCTGCTGGACGTCTACAGCGTGGCGCTGCGCGCCGAGCAGATGTTCCCCGGCGCGGGCGAGCGCCTCGCGCGCGCCTGGCGCGAGCGCCAGATCGAGTATTCGCGCCTGGTGTCGATGGGCGGACGCTACCGGCCGTTCTGGCAGCTGACGCGCGACGCGCTGCAGGTGTCGGCCGCCGCGCTGGGCCTGCCGCTGGACGACGCCGGCGCCGACAGCCTGATGAACGAGTACCGGCACCTGTCCGCCTTCCCCGAGAACCGCGGCGTGCTGCAGGCGCTGGCCGGGCGCGGCATCCGGGCGGGCATCCTGTCCAACGGCGACCCCGAGATGCTGGCCGTGGCGATCCGCAGCGCCGGCCTCACCGAGCTGATCGATCCCATCCTGAGCGTGCACGCCACGCGCCGCTACAAGACCGACCCCGCCGCCTACGCGATCGGCCCGCAGGCGCTGGGCTTGCCGGCGTCCGAGATCCTGTTCGTCTCGTCCAACTGCTGGGACGCGATCGGCGCGACCTGGTACGGCTTCACCACGCTGTGGGTCAACCGCGCCGACGCGCCGATGGAGCAGCTCGGCACCGCGCCAACACGCGTCGGGCACTCGTTGCGCGACGTCCTCGAATTCTTCTGAGCGCGGCCGGTGCGGGTCACCCACCCGCTGAACGGCCCGGCCATACGACGGCCACGCGCTCGCCCCCGACTTCTAACCCATCATCGATTCCAACCTCCAGGAGCCTTCCATGAGCCTCACGCTGCCCCAGGGCATGACCATCTCCGGCGCGATCCAGCCCGGCTTCGAGACCATCCTCACGCCGGAGGCGCTGGCCTTCGTCGCCGACCTGCACCGCACGTTCGAGCCGCGCCGCCAGGAACTGCTGGCCGCGCGCGTCGCGCGCACCGCGCGCCTGGACGCGGGCGAGCGGCCCGACTTCCTCGAGTCGACGCGCGCCGTTCGCGAGGGCGACTGGAAGGTCGCGCCGCTGCCGGCCGCGCTGGCCTGCCGCCGCGTCGAGATCACGGGCCCGGTCGAGGCCAAGATGGTCATCAACGCGTTCAACTCGGGCGCCGACAGCTACATGACCGACTTCGAGGACAGCAACGCCCCGAAGTGGGAGAACCAGATCCAGGGCCAGATCAACCTCGGCCAGGCGATCCGCCGCACGCTGACGCTGGAGCAGAACGGCAAGACCTACAAGCTCAACGACAAGATCGCCACCCTGCAGGTGCGCCCGCGCGGCTGGCACCTGGACGAGAAGCATGTGCTGGTCGACGGCCAGCGCGTCTCGGGCGGCATCTTCGACTTCGGCCTGTTCCTGTTCCACAACGGCAAGGAGCAGATCGCGCGCGGCGCCGGCCCGTTCTTCTACCTGCCCAAGATGGAGAGCCATCTCGAGGCGCGCCTGTGGAACGACATCTTCGTGCGCGCCCAGGACAAGCTGGGCCTGCCGCGCGGCACGATCAAGGCCACCGTGCTGATCGAGACCATCCTCGCCGCGTTCGAGATGGAAGAGATCCTGTACGAGCTGCGCGAGCACAGCGCCGGCCTGAACGCCGGCCGCTGGGACTACATCTTCAGCTGCATCAAGAAGTTCAAGGTCGACACCGACTTCTGCCTGGCCGAGCGCTCCAAGGTCACGATGACCTCGCCGTTCATGCGCGCCTACGCGCTGCTGCTGCTCAAGACCTGCCACAAGCGCGGCGCGCCGGCGATCGGCGGCATGAGCGCGCTGATCCCGATCAAGAACGACCCGGAGAAGAACGCCATCGCGATGGCCGGCATCGTGGGCGACAAGAAGCGCGACGCCACCGACGGCTACGACGGCGGCTGGGTGGCGCACCCGGGCCTGGTCGAGCCCGCGATGAAGGAGTTCCTCGCGGTGCTGGGCGACCGGCCCAACCAGTGGGAGAAGCAGCGCGGCGACGTCGCCGTGACGGCCGCGCAGCTGCTGGACTTCCAGCCCGAGACCCCGATCACCGAGGCCGGCCTGCGCAACAACATCAACGTCGGCATCCACTACCTGGGCGCCTGGCTGGCCGGCAACGGCTGCGTGCCGATCCACAACCTGATGGAGGACGCGGCCACGGCGGAGATCAGCCGCTCGCAGGTCTGGCAATGGATCCGCAGCCCCAAGGGCGTGCTGGACGACGGCCGCAAGGTGACCGCCGAGATGGTGCGACCGCTGGTGGGCGAGGAGCTGGCGCGCATCAAGGCCACCGGCGCCGTCGGCGAGTTCGACCGCGCCGCGCAGATCTTCGAGAAGATGAGCACCGACACAGCCTTTGCGGAGTTCCTGACGCTGCCGCTGTACGAGGAAGCCTCGTTCTGAGCGAGCTTCGCCGCAACGAAGAGGCCGCCCGCGGGCGGCCTTTTCATTGGCGGCGGCGCGGCGTTCAGCCGGCCCAGACGATCTTGCGCCCGCTCGACGTCCACCGGTCGAAGTTCGCCGCGTGGCGCGTCTCCAGCACGTTGCGCTTGACCTTGAACGTCGGCGTGATCAGGCCGTTCTCCACCGTCCACGGCTCGGTCATGAGGATCAGCACCTCGAGCTGCTCGTGCGGGTCGAGGCCGTGGTTGACCGTCAGCAGGTGGTTGGTCATCGCGTCCTCGAGCGCGGCGCGGCCGGCGGGATCGCGCGCCTTCGCCACCGCGTCCTCGTTGAGCATCAGCATCGCGAACGGCTGCGGGTAGTTGGCGCCGACCACGCAGCAGGCCTCGACGGCGGGGTTGGCGACCAGCTTGTCCTCGATCGGCGCGGGGGCCACGTACTTGCCCTTGCTGGTCTTGAACAAGTC
>DASQCX010000432.1:0-2282 GCA_035634455.1 Burkholderiaceae bacterium | reverse complement strand
GGTGGGCATGAAGGCGCAGCGCCTGGCCAACGACGTGCTCAGGATCCCGGCGCGCCACCAGACGGCCGCGCCGCCGGCCTCGGTCGGCACTGCGCCGATCAAGGAGCAGGTGATCCACTTCATCAACAAGAAGATGCCGGGCAACCTGCCCAAGAAGACGGCGCGCGCGTTGCTGGACATCGAGGACAAGAACTACGTCCCCATCATCCGCGACCCGAAGAAGACCACCGCCGAGACCGAGGCCGTCTTCTACTTCCCGGGCTGCGGCTCCGAGCGCCTGTTCTCGCAGGTGGGCCTGGCCACGCAGGCGATGCTGTGGCATGCCGGCGTGCAGACCGTGCTGCCGCCGGGCTACCTGTGCTGCGGCTATCCGCAGCGCGGCTCCGGCCAGTTCGACAAGGCCGAGGAGATGATCACCGACAACCGCGTGCTGTTCCACCGCGTGGCCAACACGCTCAACTACCTCGACATCAAGACGGTGGTGGTCAGCTGCGGCACCTGCTACGACCAGCTGCAGGGCTACAAGTTCGAGGACATCTTCCCGGGCTGCCGCATCGTCGACATCCACGAGTACCTGCTCGAGAAGGGCATCAGGCTCGACGCCGGGCCGGGCTACCTGTACCACGACCCCTGCCACACGCCGATGAAGCTGCAGGATCCGATGAAGACGGTCAAGGCGCTGGTGGGCGACACGGTCGTCAAGAGCGCGCGCTGCTGCGGCGAATCGGGCACGCTGGGCGTCACGCGGCCCGACATCTCCACGCAGGTACGCTTCCGCAAGCAGGAGGAACTGCGCAAGGACGAGGCCGCGCTGCGTGCCGCGCAGGCCGAGAAGGGCCTGGCCGCGCCGGACGCCGACCTCAAGATCCTGACCTCGTGCCCCAGCTGCCTGCAGGGCCTGTCGCGCTACGGCGAGGACCTGAAGACGGGCCTGCTGGAGGCCGACTACATCGTGGTCGAGATGGCGCGCCGCATCCTCGGCGAGGACTGGATGCCCGACTACGTCAGGCGCGCCAACGCGGGCGGCATCGAGCGCGTGCTGGTCTAGAGGCCGTCAGGCGGCGCGCCGGTGCTGTTCCGACTGGGCGAAAAACTCGTCCATCAGGTCGGCCGCGGTGTCGTCGTCCTGGTACTCCATGATCTCCGTGCCGACGGCCAGCTCGATGGCCGACTCGGTCCAGCCTGCGGACCAGCGGTGCTCCCGCTCGGTCTGGTGGCGCGCGGCCTGCACCGCCGCGGCGTGCTCGTCGACGGGCTGGGTGTCGGCGAAGTCGTGCCGGATGGCCGTGTCGGGCCGGCTCCGGCTGGGCAGCAGGCTGTGCAGCAGGTGCTGCAGTGGCGATCGATAGTCCATGGAACCCTCGCAGTCGATAGAAGCGATCGATCCGCGGCGCGGAGACGGTGCTGGGCGTTCGCGGCAGGAGGCCGGTCTGGAGCCGGCTGATGTCCGTGGATTCATTCCAGCACATTTGCTTACACGCGTGTGCGGCGGAATTCGCGCGCTGCGGCGCGACGCGTGATCTATGTCCGGCCAAGCGGCCCTCGAATGGGGGGTGTGCCCATCCGGGTGTGGCGAGGCAGCGCTTTCAGGACGACGCCCGGCCTTCGAGCTCGGCGAGGAAGGCGGCGCACAGGGATTCGACGTCGTCGGCGTTGAGCGCGACGCGCTCGCCGAGGTCGATGCGCAGCACGGCCGAGTCGGCGTCGTAGGGCCGGGCGGCGTCGGCGGCGAGCACGCCGCCGTGGTGCAGCAGCGCCGCGGCGAGCAGGGCGACCTCGCCGCTCGCGCCGCCGCCACGCGGGCGCGACGCGAAGCGCGCGTCGAGCGCGACCAGCAGGTCGCCGAAGAACGCGGGCTCGAATGCCGCCAGCGCGGCGTCGATGCGCACGAGGGACATGCCCGACGCCTTGGACGCCGCGCCGACGAGGTCTCGGTAGGCCCTGACCTGCGCGGCGACATCGTCGCGGCAGGCCTGGATGGCAGCGCGCGTGATGTTCATGGTTCGGGTCAATCCAGCGTCAGGTGGCGCTCCTTGATCAGCGCGTGCCAGAACGCCGTCTCCTTCTGGATGAACGCCGCCAGCTGCGGGCCGTCGGTCGGCGCCACCTCGAGGCCGAAGGCTTCGAGCCGCGTCTTGACCTCGGGCGTGAGGATGGCCTTGCGCATCTCGGCGCTCAGGCGGGCGGCGATGTCGGGCGGCGTGCCCTTGGGCGCGAACAGGCCTTGCCACGCGTTGGCCTCGAAGTCCTTGAGCGCGGGGCCGCCGGCCTCGGCGAGCGTG
>DASQCX010000431.1:0-7602 GCA_035634455.1 Burkholderiaceae bacterium | reverse complement strand
GCAGCGCGATGGTGGTGCCACCCGGGTTGATGGCCAGGTACATGCCGGGGAAGGCCTCGCCCTCGCCCACCACGGCACCGCGCAACGTGACGCGGTACACGCTGGGCTTGAGCTCGAGGTTGTCGCGGATGTGCACGGACGGCGGCAGGAAGCCGACGTCCTGCGCGAATTTCTTGCGCACGCCCTTGATGCGCGCCAGCAGGTCGCCCGAGCGCGTCTTGTCGACCAGCGCGATCAGCCGGTAGCCGACCTCCAGGCCCAGCACGTCGACCGGGGTGACGTCGTCCCAGCCGGCTTCGGCGTCGGCCGGCTTGGGCGGCGGCGGGACGTCGGCCTTGGCCTTGGCGGCCGCGGCGTCGCGCGCGGCCTTCTTCGTCTGGAAGTGCGCGAACCAGCCGGCCGCGCCCGCGATCATCATGAAGACCAGGTGCGGCATGCCCGGGATCAGCGCCAGCGCGCCGACGATGCCTGCGGTGATGCCCATGGCCTTGGGGGAGCCGAACAGCTGGCTGCGGATCTGTGCGCCCGAGTCCTCTTCCTTGCCGACGCGCGAGACGACCATCGCCGCCGCCACCGAGATCAGCAGGCCCGGGATCTGCGCGACCAGCGCGTCGCCGACCGCCAGCAGGATGTACGAGTCGGCCGCCTCGCCGGCCGACAGCCCGTGCTGCACGACGCCGATGACGAAGCCGCCGATGATGTTGATGAACAGGATCAGGATGCCTGCCATCGCGTCGCCGCGCACGAACTTCGAGGCACCGTCCATGGAGCCGAAGAACTCCGCCTCGTCGCCGACCTCGGCGCGGCGCTTCTTGGCGGTGGCCTCGTCGATCAGGCCGGCGTTGAGGTCGGCGTCGATGGCCATCTGCTTGCCGGGCATCGCGTCGAGGGTGAAGCGCGCGCCGACCTCGGCGATGCGCTCGGCGCCCTTGGTGACCACGATGAAGTTGATCACCACCAGGATCGCGAACACGATCAGGCCGACCGCGAAGTTGCCGCCGATCAGGAAGTGGCCGAAGGACTCGATCACGTGGCCGGCGGCGCCGGGGCCGGTGTGGCCCTCCATCAGCACGACGCGCGTCGAGGCGACGTTGAGCGACAGCCGCAGCAGCGTGGTGATCAGCAGCACGGTCGGGAAGGCGGCGAAGTCCAGCGGGCGCACCAGGTTGGCGGCCACCAGCATCACCATCAGCGCCAGCGCGATGTTGAACGTGAAGAACAGGTCCAGCACGAACGACGGCAGCGGCAGCACCATCATGGACAGCACCATGACGATGAAGATGGGCGCCATCAGCGCCTTGCCGATCGCGGCGTTGCCGCCGGTGAGGGAGGCGAGGAGGTTCTTGATCTGGTCCATCGAGGGGCTCTAGTGCTTCACTGGGCCGCCGCGGCGCGCGGGCCGGGGCGACGACGCTTGGGCTTGGGGCCGCCGGTCAGCGGATCGAGTTCGGGCGGGACGTTCACGTCCGGCGCGCGCAGGTTCAGGTTCGGGGCGGCGCGCAGCTGGTAGACCCAGGCCAGCACCTGCGCCACGGCGGCGAACAGCATGGCCGGCACCTCGGCGTCGATCTCGACGTGGGTGTAGAGCGCGCGCGCCAGCGGCGGGGCCTCGAGCACGGGGACGCCGGAGTCGCGCGCGAGGTCGCGGATGCGCATGGCGAGGCGGTCGGTGCCCTTGGCGACGACGCGCGGGGCGCCCATGGCCTCCTGGTCGTACTTCAGCGCGACGGCGTAGTGGGTCGGGTTCATCACCACGATGTCCGCCGCGGGCACCGCCTTCATCATGCGGCGCCGGGCCATCTCGCGCATCTTCTGCTTGATCTTGGCCTTGACCTCGGCGTTGCCCTCGGACTCCTTGTGCTCCTGCTTGACTTCCTCGCGGCTCATCTTGAGCTTGTCGGTGTACTGCTTCTTCTGCCACGGCACGTCGACCAGGGCCCAGGCGGCGAGCACGCCCAGCATCGCGAGGAAACCGCCGCCGAGCGTGCGGCCGACCGTGGCCAGGCCGTCCGGCAGCTCGGCGCCCAGCACGCCGCCGAGGTCGGCGAAGTGGCTGCGCAGATAGGTCGTGCCGGCGAAGCCGACGGCGATCGCCAGCGCCGAGGCCTTGAGGACGTTGGCCAGCTGCTGGAAGTTGAAGATGCGGCCGATCCCGGAGACCGGATTGAGCTTGCCGAAGTTCGGCGCGACGGCCTTCATCGTCAGGTTCCAGCCGCCGAAGGCGATGTTGGAGCCGACGGCCGCGGCCATGAACAGCCCGCCGACGATCAGCACGACCATCAGGCCGCGCGTGAACAGCCCCAGCGCGAACTCGCCGGCGACGCGCGGGTCGGCGACGACGCGGTGGTCGAAACTCAGGCCATCCGTCAGCAGGCGCTGCGTGTAGCTCGTCAGCGACGGCATGGCCGTGAACAGCAGCGCCGCGGCCAGGCCGATGGCGGCGAAATGCCCCAGGTCCCGCGAGCGCGGGACGTTGCCTTCCTGCCGCGCCTTGCGAATCTTCTTCGCTGATGCGGGCAGGTTGCGGTCTGCGGAGTCTTGGCCGGCCATGGACGAGGTGGAAGCGGAATGCGGGCAGGGTTTTCGTGTGACGACATGTTGCCGGGCGCCCCCGGAAACTTGAGCGGGAAAAGAGCCCGAAATCCCGCCTCATCCGGGCCGTGGCGCCCCGGGGGAAAGCCCCTGCGCGACGCTGCGCAATCCGTCCAGCGGGAGAAGCCGGGCAAAATCCCGTCTTTTCCCTGATCCGCGCCGCGCTCCAGGCGCCCAGAAGCGATGTTCCGCACCCTGCTCAAATCCAAGATCCACCGCGCCCGCGTCACCCACTGCGAGCTGCACTACGAGGGCTCGTGCGCCATCGACGAAGACCTGCTGGACGCCGCGAACATCCGCGAAAACGAGCAGGTGCACATCTGGGACGTCGACAACGGCGAACGCCTGGTCACCTACGCCCTGCGCGCGCCGCGCGGCAGCGGCATCGTCTCGCTCAACGGCTCGGCCGCGCGCCGCGCCGCCGTCGGCGACCTGGTGATCATCGCGGCGTTCGCGCAGGTGCACGAGGACAAGCTCGACGACGCCGAGCCCAGGCTCGTGTTCGTCGACGCCGACGCCGGCAACCGCATCAAGCCGCGCCCGCCGTTCGTCGGCCACACCGAAGCGACCGTCGCGGCAGCCAAGTCGGCGCAATGACCGCATCGAACGCCGCCTGGCGCGCGCGCAGCCTGCGCGCCGTGTGGCACCCCTGCACGCAGATGAAGGCGCACGGCGCGCCGGACGGCCCGCAGGCCGATGCGACGCCGCTGATCGCGGTGGCGTCGGCCGAGGGGCCGTGGCTGGTCGACGTCGAGGGCAGGCGCTATCTCGACGGCATCAGCTCGTGGTGGACCAACCTGTTCGGCCACGGCCATCCGGCGATCCGCGCGGCGCTGGTCGACCAGCTGTCGCGGCTCGACCACACGATGCTGGCCGGCTTGACGCACGCCCCCGTGGTGGAGTTGTCGGAACGCCTGGCCGCCCTCACCGGCCTGGGCCACGCGTTCTACGCCAGCGACGGCGCGTCGGCCACCGAGATCGCACTGAAGATGAGCGCGCACCACTGGCGCAACGCCGGCCGGCCGGGCAAGAACCGCTTCGTCGCGCTGCAGGGCGGCTACCACGGCGAGACCGCGGGCGCGCTCGGCGTGACCGACATCGCGCTGTTCCGCGAGGCCTACGCGCCGCTGGTGCGGCTGTCCGCCACCGTCACGTCGCCCGATGCGCGCGGCGCGCAGGGCGGCGAGACGGCCGCCGACGTCGCGCTGCGTGCGGCGCGCGACCTGGAAGCCTGGCTCGAACGGCATCACGAGGAGACCGCCGCCTTCATCGTCGAGCCGCTGGTGCAGTGCGCCACCGGCATGGCGATGCACGACCCGGCCTACCTGCGCGCGGCGCGGGCGCTGTGCGACCGCTTCGGCGTGCACCTGGTCGTCGACGAGATCGCCGTCGGCTTCGGCCGCACCGGCACGATGTTCGCGCACCAGCAGGCGGGCATCCGGCCGGACTTCATCTGCCTGTCCAAGGGCCTGACCGGCGGCACGCTGCCGCTGGCGGCGGTGCTCACCACCGACGCGGTCTACGAGGCCTTCTACGACGACGACGCGGCGCGCGGCTTCCTGCACTCGCACTCGTACACCGGCAACCCGCTCGCGTGCCGCGCGGCGCTGGCGACGCTGGACCTGTTCGAACGCGAGGACGCGCTCGCCGCCAACCGCGGGCGCGCCGCCATGACCGATGCGGCGCTCGCGCCCCTGTACGCGCACCCGCGCGTGCGTCACGCGCGACGCCTGGGCATGATCTGGGCCTGGGACATCGCCGACGCGCCCGCCAACTTCGCGCGCCGCTACGCGCGCCACGCGCTCGCGCACGGCCTGCTGCTGCGCCCGATCGGCGCGACGCTGTACGCGATGCCGCCCTACGTGCTGGACCAGGACACCGCGCGCCATCTCGCCGACGGCGCGCTGGCGGCGCTGGAGGCGACCTTGGCCGAAGACTCGCCCTCGCCATCCGGCGACGAGCGCCCGCTGCCATGAGCGAAGCGTACTTCGTCGTCGGTACCGATACCGGTATCGGCAAGACCCACGCCACCTGCGCGCTGCTGCACGCGCTGGCGCGCCGCCACGAGCGCGTCTGCGGCATGAAGCCCGTCGCCTCGGGCGGCGTGCGGACCGCGGACGGCCTGACCAACGAGGACTCGATCGCGCACCGCGCCGCGTCCACCGTGCGCGTGCCGGCCGCGCTCGACAACCCGATCCTGCTGCCCGAGCCGCTGTCGCCGCACCTGTCGGCCGCGCGCGCCGGCACCGAGATCGACATCGACGTCGTGCTGAAGGCCGTGGCCGAGCTGCGCGCGCGCACCGACGCGCTGGTCGTCGAAGGCGCCGGCGGCTTCCTGGTGCCGCTGTCCGAGACGCAGACCGGCGCCGACCTCGCCGTCGCGATGGGGCTGCCCATCGTGCTGGTGGTCGGCATGCGCCTGGGCTGCCTCAACCACGCGCTGCTGACCGCCGAGGCGATCCGCGCGCGCGGCCTGACGCTGGCAGGGTGGATCGCCAACCGCGTCGACCCCGACTTCCTCTGCCCCGCGGAGAACCTGGCCTACCTGCGCACGCACCTGGGCGCGCCGCTGTGGGCCGACCTGCCGTTCTCCGCCACGCCGGATCCGCGCGCCGACGCGGATCGCTTCGAGCTTCCCGCATGACCTCAGCTCCGCACGACGTCGGGCCGTCCTGGCTCGACGAGATCCCGCAGCGCCTCGCCGCGCTGGACGCCGCCCACCTGACGCGCCGCCGCCGCGAGGTGCGCCCCGCCGACGGCGCCTGGCTGCACGTGAACGGCCGCCGCATGCTGGCCTTCTGCAGCAACGACTACCTCGGCCTGTCGCAGCATCCCGCGCTGCGCGCCGCCGCGACCGCGGCCATCGCGCGCTACGGCGTGGGCAGCGGCGCGTCGCCGATGGTCAGCGGCCACAGCGAGGCCAACGCGGCGCTCGAGCGCGAGCTCGCCGAGTTCGTCGGCCTGGAGCGCGCGCTGTACTTCTACGCCGGCTACGCGACCAACGCCAGCATCGTGCCGGCGCTGGTCGGCGCGGGCGACGCGCTGTTCTCCGACGCGCTCAACCACGCCTGCCTGATCGACGGCGCGCGGCTGTCCAAGGCCACGATCCACCGCTTCGAGCACGCCGACCTCGCGCAGCTGGACGCGCTGCTGCAGGCCAGCCCGGCGCGCCGCAAGCTCGTCGTCAGCGACGCCGTCTTCAGCATGGACGGCGACGTCGCCGACATCCCCGCGCTGATCGCGCTGTGCGAGCGCCACGACGCGCTGCTGCTGCTGGACGACGCGCACGGCTTCGGCGTGTGCGGGCCGCAGGGCCGCGGCGCGCTGGCGGCCGTCGCGCGCACGGGCGCGCAGGCGAGCCGCCGCGTGCTCTACATGGCCACGCTGGGCAAGGCCGCGGGCGTGGCCGGCGCGTTCGTCGCCGGCCCCTCCACGCTCGTGGAATGGCTGCTGCAGAAGACGCGCAGCTACACCTTCGCCACCGCCGCGCCCGCGCTGCTGGCCGAGAGCGTGCGCGCCGCGCTGCGCCTGTTCCGCGACGAGCCCGCGCGGCTCGCCCAGCTGCATCGCAACATCGCCGACTTCCGCGCCGGCGTGCCGGCGGCGATCGCCGGCACGCCGTGGACGCTGGTGCCTTCGCGGACGGCCGTGCAGGCGCTGCTGATCGGCGCCAACGACGAGGCTTTGCGCGTGATGCAGGCGCTGGCCGACGCCGGCCTGTGGGTGCCGGCGATCCGCCCGCCCACCGTGCCCGAGGGCACCGCGCGGCTGCGCATCGCGCTCTCTGCGGCGCACACGTCCGAGGACGTCGCCACGCTGCTGCGCGGCATCGCGCAGGCGGCGCGGTCGTCCTGAGCGGCGCCGGCGGCAGTAGAGTCGAGGCCTGCCGCCATCCGGGAGCCGCCATGCACGACGACGATTTCCATTCGCCCGAGGTCGCACGGCTGCGCGCCGACCTCGCGCTCGCGCTGCGCGCCGCCGCGCACCACGGGCTCGCCGAGGGCATCTGCAACCACTTCAGCGTCGAGCTGCCCGACGGCTCCGACCGCTTCCTGCTGAACCCGCGCGGCCTGCTCTGGAGCGAGATCCGGGCCGACGACATCGTGCTGATCGCCAACGACGGCGCGAAGCTGGCGGGCCGGCACGAGGTCGAGTCCACCGCGATGTTCATCCACGCCGCCGTGCACCGCCTCGGCAAGGCCTGCGTGCTGCATACCCACATGCCGTATGCGACCGCGCTGACGCTGACTGCCGACCGCGGCCTGGACACCACGCTGTCGCAGAACGCGATGCGCTTCCACGGCCGCGTGGCGATCGACGCGCACTACAACGGCCTGGCGCTGGATCGCGCCGAGGGCGAGCGCATCGCCCTCACGATGGGCGCAGCCGACGTCGCCTTCCTCGGCAACCACGGCGTCATCGTCTGCGGCGACCGCCTCGCCCACGCCTACGACGACCTCTACTACCTGGAGCGCGCCTGCCTGCACCAGGTGCTGGCGCAATCCACCGGCCGCCCGCCGGCCCCGGTCGCCGAGGCGCTCGCCCGCCGGGTCGGCGAGCAGACGCTGGGCGAGCGCCTGCAGTCGGAGCTGTTCTTCGAGGCCCTGCGGCGGACGCTCTGACGGCGCCCCTCCGTTTTGAGGCATGATGCCGCCCCCGGACGCGATTCCGGGCCCTCCCCTCCAAAGAAAGAAGCACACATGTCCTTCACCAAGCTCGTCGTGGTCGCCTGCGCCCTGGCCATGTTCGCCGTGGCAGCGGAGGCGCGTCCGCGCCATCACCACCACCATCACCACCATCACAAGCACCACAAGGCCCATCGCTGACGGGATGGGGCCCCGGTCGCATGCCGGGGCCGTCGACGCTCACTCTGCGGCGAGCCCGCGCTTCTTCAGCAGCGGGACGATGTCCGGCCCGGCGCCGGTCAGGTCGCGGAACTCCTGCATCGCGTCGACGCTGCCGCCGCGCGACAGCAGCGTGGCGCGGATGTGGTCGCCGTTGCCGCGCGTC
>DASQCX010000430.1:0-1652 GCA_035634455.1 Burkholderiaceae bacterium | reverse complement strand
GGCGAAGCTGGCCGACGCCGCCCTCGGTGGTCATCCCCGGCAACCTGCGCGCGCCGGCCAACGAGTCGCTGGTGCGCACGCTGTGGGCCGACGGCGTGCAGATCTACGAATGCCGCAAGACGGCCGACGCGGACTTCCCCGCGTGGGTGTTCGTCGCCCCCGAGGCGAAGCTGGCCGACGCCGCCGGCACGGCCGTGGGCCGTCACTACGCCGGCCCGACCTGGGAGGCCGGCGACGGCAGCAAGGTGGTGGGCGTGGTCAAGGCCAAGGTCGACGCGCCCGATTCGCGCGCGATCCCCTGGCTGCTGCTGGAGACGCACAGCACCGGCAAGCCGGGCGTGTTCGCGAAGGTCACGTCGATCCAGCGCGTGGCCACCGTCGGCGGCCAGGCGCCGACCACGGGCTGCGGCAGCGCGACGATCGGCAAGCAGGAGCGCGTGCCCTACCAGGCGCAGTACGCGCAGTACGCGCCGACCTTGTGAGGCCGCGGCGCCGCGGCGCGCACGCGGCGCCCCCCGGCCTGCCGGCCCGCGGCGCGAGCGCGCCTCGGAACGGCCGGCCGCGCGCTCACAGCGCCTGCGGCACCACCGCCGTCACCTCGATCTCGACCTTGGCGCGCGCCTCCATCAGCGCGCTGACCTCGACCGCGCTCATCGCGACGTCGTAGTGCGGGCCCATCACCTCGCGGTAGACCAGGCCGATGTCGCGGCCGCGCGCGAGGTAGTCGGCACGGTCGACCACGTACCAGGTCATGCGCACCATGTGCTCGGGCCGCGCGCCGGCCTCGGCCAGCACGGCGGCGACGTTGCGCAGCGCCTGGCGCACCTGGTCGACCAGGTCGTCGCTCTCGAACTCGGCGGCGGCATTCCAGCCGACCATGCCGGCCACGAACACCTGGCGGCCCTGCGCGGACACGCCGTTCGCGTAGCCGCGCGGGCGCGGCCAGCCTTCGGGGAGCAGCACGTTCTTCATCGGGTCCTCGCCTTCGCGGTCGTCGTGGAGGTCATGGGGCGGTCTTCAGCCGGAAGCGCTGCAGCTTGCCGGTGGCGGTGCGCGGCAGGTCGGCGACGAACTCGATCGCCCGCGGGTACTTGTACGGCGCGACCGAACGCTTGACGTAGTCCTGCAGCGCCTTGACCGTCGCCGCGTCCGGCGCGTGCCCCGCGCGCAGCACGACGAAGGCCTTGACGATCTGGCCGCGCTCCTCGTCGGGCACGCCGATCACGGCGCATTCGGCGACGGCGGCGTGCTCCAGCAGCACGGCCTCGACCTCCGGCGCGGCGATGTTGTAGCCGGCCGAGATGATCATGTCGTCGGTGCGCGCCTGGTAGCGGAAGTAGCCGTCCTCGTCCTCGAGGTAGGCATCGCCCGTCACGTTCCAGCCGTCGTGCACGTACTGCGCCTGGCGCGGGTCGTCCAGGTAGCGGCAGCCGGTGGGGCCGCGCACCGCCAGCCGGCCGACGGCGCCGCGCGGCAGCGGATTGCCGTCGGGGTCGAGGATGCAGGCCTGGTAGCCGGGCACCGGCGTGCCGGTCGCACCGGGGCGCGCGTGCTGCTCGTCGGCCGAGATGAAGATGTGCAGCATCTCGGTGGAGCCGATGCCGTCGATCGCCTCGAGGCCGGTGGCCGCCTTCCACTGCACGCGCGTGGCC
>DASQCX010000429.1:0-10534 GCA_035634455.1 Burkholderiaceae bacterium | reverse complement strand
GGTTTGACGCGAACCGCGAATCGCGGTGCCGGCGTTCCTTTTCGTGATCGACGCGGGCGCAGCGCCTGCGGCAGCTGCGCTTGGGATGCTGGCGCACGGAGAAGGCCGGCCGTCGACCCTGAGCGGACTTCTCGCGGCGCTGTCAGCGAGTTCGGAAGCGGACGTTCGCTGCGACCGACCGGCGCGGGCTAACAGGATAAAAACAGCCGAGACAGCCGTTCACCTAGCCCGCGAAGGAATCGCCACAGTTCGTTCCACGCGCCCGCCTCAGGGCTCACCTAAGAAAGGTATTTGTCGTGGGCGTCCTTGAGGCGTGCGTCCCGCACTTCTAGCAAAATGTCGGCAACGGAAAAGTACTTCTCAAGAGAATCTCTTATTGCGCCCGCTATGTCGGCGATTTCGTCCAATTTTGATTTTGGATCTCTTTGGGATAGATAGTTTTTTACGATTCGATAGGTCGATCGGTTCCAAGGCCGGCGAATCAGCAGCGAGTCCTTGAGGAAATCATTTTGTATTGCGTAGCGCATCTCCACTTGAAGTTCGTAAGCCAATTCTTCGCCATTGTCATCTAGCGATCCAAGTTCAAGCAGTGACGCAATGTCTGGTTCATTCATTGGAAGACGCGCCGTCCGCAAGGCCCGCAAAAGACCGTCCAGAGCGTTTAATTTCCCAGAGATGAGCGGTCGCAATCGCCGACATGCATCCCTGTCAACGATTTGCAGTTCCGCGGAAAGCCGCTGTGCAGATTTTCCGAATCTGACCAGACTTGACCTTTGTCTGAGCAGCTTTTCTTCAAACCAATCGCTACCAGAAGAAGATTTGTACTCGAACTCGTCATTGTGGGCCGCTTCAAAGGCAGCGCAAAAGGATTCCAAGCTAGAAACTATGCTGTCGCCATCCGAAACAACCTCATTGAGCGAGGCATAAAAAACAAAAAGTTCAGCACCAAGCCGACGCTTATCTCTTTCGCGAAGTGCCACCGCGATTGCCTTGGGATCTACGAATCGTCCCAAAGTATCCGCGATAAGTTTGACCACTTCTAACATTCCGTCCAGCCCCCTCAGCTAAGCGATGTGCACACGAGTTGCTATCCGAATCAACAGAACTTTGATCTACGGTTGGGGCGTCAACAATCCCCTTAGACGACAGTCTGCGCTCAGCATTTTGACGATGCAAACGCCTTTGCGAGCTTGAGTGGAGGACAGAAAGGCCCGGATTCGTCACGCCGACCGGGCCGGAAGGCGCCCCCAAAGGGTGGAAGGGTCAGGAGGAGTGCGCGCTCATCACCGCCCAGCTCAGCGTGACCGTCCGCCGCAAAACGCGGGGTTTCCTGGCCGTTTGCCGTCGAGAGGTTGGGGGGATGACGTCCAAGAGGCACTCGCCTTGCTGCACCATGTCGCTTCGCTGCACGCCGACGCGACACATCGCGCCGGTGGCCCACGCGCCCACGCCGCAGGAGCTCGCTCATGGGTCTTCTTGATTCAATCGAACGGTTCATCACCGAACACGGCTCTGCGGCCATCCTAAAGGAGCGTATTGCACTCGACGCCGCCAAATACGCCGATCTTGAGCGGCAACTCGCCGAGAGCAAGCGACGGGTCGCGGAGTTGGAAAGCAGCCGAGGCGTCGCACCCTTGCGGCTCGACTTGAGGCCTACCGCAACTGGTGACGAGAAGGTTTTGCTCAACGACCTGAAGAGTGGCGGCTTGGACCTGGGCTTCGGCATCAGGCTGCATGGGCACGCAAGTACAGGCCCGGACACCGCAGAGGAGCTACTCGCCATTGCCTCAGGATGGCAGGCATTTGGCCCGGGCAGCGTGCGAAGTGGCTGGCTCTTCCACGCGTACTACCCGGAGCCGATGCCGGATCACACTTTCTCACCCGTGGACCTCTGGGCCCGTAACGCCTGTCATGCAACGGTGTTCTTCAAGCTGCATGTATGGAACAACGGCACTGGCTACATCCATCTGTCATCCGCGTCCGATCACGTATCCAACCTCACACTGCAAACGGCATGCGGCGATCGAGTCAGCGGCGCGTTCTGTGCCGGCGCCGAGAGTGAGTGGCAGAAGGCTACCGACATTTGGCACTTCACCGTCGAGAGGAAGGAACCTTAGGCGTTCCGACTCTGCCGACGCGCGACGCGGTCCAAGCTCGCCGGGTGATCTTCCACGGCCGACAGCATGGGGTATGTCTCTGCCCATCCGAACCCTCGCCGCCATCGCCGTGGCGGCATCCCTGATCGCCCCGGCCGCCGAGGCCAGCCAGCGCAAGTCCATCGTCGAACAGGCCGTCGAGGCCTACCAGTCGGCCAACTCCTACACCGTGCCTGCAGCCGGCACAGTGGAGGTCGCCTTCGGTTCGACCTTGAGGTGCGTGCAACCTGTCCTGGTATGAAGAATCTATCTAGCCTACTCCATAGCAGACCGTCCCGAGCGTCAGCAACTCGCCGATACCAGTCGGTAGCGCTTCGATTGTTTCATTGGCTCACTGCCTCGGTGTCAGGCCCAACCCTGGACACCCCGCCCCAAACTTCGATGTCCGAGCCTCCTTCGTCCATCACGACAAGGAACGCCCGCACGTGATCGGTCATTCGCGTCAAGCCCGCCCGCACGTGGGGCAGTCGGCCGCGGGCGTCGACGGGCCTCGATGGCCCGTCGACGCCAAAGCCCCTTTAAGGAACGTCGCGGATTCCCCCGCGAATGTTGAAGGCCGGCATGCCATGCGTGGCACGGCGAGGCGGGGGACTCTTCGCAGCGAAGTATTAGGAGGAGCCGGCCGCAGGCCGGCGGGGGACATGAGCGGAGAAGAGTCCCCCGCCTCGCCGTGCCCTCCCCCGCGCGCGCCGCGCCCAGCGCCCCGTCCAGCGCCCACCGCCCACAGCCACACCCAGCCCAAAGTCCATGCAACCGCAAAGACAGAAAAGGCCGCCGCACCTTCCGATGCAAGCGGCCTTCAGGCAGGCGCGGAAACGGATCAGCCGATGTGCTGGCTCGCTGCTGTCGTCACGCCCAGCTTCTCGAACAGCGCGCGATCCTTCTCGACGTCCGGATTGCCCGTCGTCAGCAGCTTCTCGCCATAGAACACCGAGTTCGCGCCGGCCAGGAAGCACAGCGCCTGCACGGCCTCGCTCATCTGCTGGCGGCCGGCCGACAGGCGCACGCGCGCCAGCGGCATCGTGATGCGCGCGACGGCGATGGTGCGCACGAACTCGAGCGGGTCCAGCGGTTCCTGGTCCGCCAGCGGCGTGCCCTCGACGCGCACCAGCTCGTTCACCGGCACCGACTCGGGGTACGGGTCGAGGTTGGCCAGCTGCGCGACGAGGCCCGCGCGCTCGCGGCGCGTCTCGCCCATGCCGACGATGCCGCCGCTGCAGACGTTGATGCCCGCGCTGCGCACGTGGCCCAGCGTGTCCAGGCGATCCTGGTAGTCGCGCGTGGAGATGATGCGGCCGTAGGCCTCGGGCGCGGTGTCGAGGTTGTGGTTGTAGTAGTCGAGGCCGGCGTCCTTCAGCGAGGTCGCCTGCGTCTCGGTGAGCATGCCCAGCGTGCAGCAGGCTTCCAGGCCCAGCGACTTCACCTCGCGCACGATGGCCGAGACGGCCTCGATGTCGCGATCCTTGGGCGCGCGCCAGGCGGCGCCCATGCAGAAGCGCGTCGCACCGTGCTCCTTGGCCGTGCGCGCCGCCGCGGCGACGGCCGCGACGTCCATCAGCTTGCTGGCGTCGACGCCGGTGTCGTAGTGCGCGGATTGCGGGCAGTAGCCGCAGTCCTCGGGGCAGCCGCCCGTCTTGATCGACAGCAGCGTCGCGAGCTCGACCTGGTTGGGCGCGAAGTGCTCGCGGTGCACGGCCTGCGCGCGCAGGATCAGGTCGTTGAACGGCAGATCGAACAGGGCTTCGATCTGCTCCACGCTCCAGCGCTCGACGTGCGCGTGACCGCAGGACGCGCCGGCGGGCGCCGCGTCGCGGCGCTGGATATGAATCGGATGGGCAGGTGCATTCATCCGTGAATTTTGCCCTACCGGATTGCCCCGGCGCCGCACTCGGGTTCCGTCGCGTCAACCGCCGCGCCGTGCGGCCGCCGCCGGTAGAGTGGCGCATCCTGGCTGAATCGACGGACGATCCGACATGCAGAAGCGCCTCGCGCGGGCCGACGTGCCCGTGGACATGACCTGGGACCTGGGCGACCTGTTCGCATCCGAAGCCGCCTGGGAAACCGAGTTCGCGGCCCTCGACGCCGCGCTGGCGCAGGTCGCGCCCTTCGACGGCCGGCTGGGCGACTCGGCAGCCACGCTGGCGCGCTGCCTGGACGTGGTCGAGGCGCTGCAGGCGCGGCTCACGCGCGTCCACACCTTCGCGACCCTGCGCAACGCCCAGGACGGCACGAACCCGGCGCACCAGGCTGCTTCGGCCCGCGTCGGCGCCCTGGCCGCGCGGCTGGGCGCCGCCGTCGCCTTCGTCGACGCACAGACGCTGGACCTGCCCGAGGGAACCCTCGAGCGCTTCCTGGCCGAGGAGCCGGCCCTGGCCTCGCACCGCGTGCCGCTGCAACGCCTGCTCGAGACCCGGCCGCATCGCCTCGGCGGCGAGACCGAAGGCGCGCTGGCCGCGCTCGGCGAGGTGCTGGGCGCGCCGTACATGATCTACCAGCGCTCCAAGGCCAGCGACATCCAGTTCGCGCCTTTCGTCGACGCCCATGGCACGACGCACCCTAATTCGTTCAGCCTCTACGAGACCAGCTACGAGGCGCACGCCGACACCAGCGTGCGCCGCGGCGCGTGGGCGTCGTTCAGCGCCGGCCTCGAGGCGTACAACAACACGTACTCCGCGACGATCGCCACCGAGGTCAAGAAGAACATCGCGCTCGCCCGCCTGCGCGGCCATCGCAGCACCGAGGACTACCTCCTGCAGCCGCACCATGTGCCGCTGTCGCTCTACTCGGACATCCTCGAGATCATCGGCACCGAGCTCGCCCCGCACATGCAGCGCTACCAGCGCCTGCGCCGGCGCGTGCTGGGCCTGGACAAGGTGCTGCACTGCGACCTGCGCGCGCCGCTGGACGCCGGCTTCGAACCGCCGATCTCCTACGAGCAGGCCAGCGAGACCCTGCTCGCGTCGATGGCGACCATGGGCGACGAGTACGTGGACTTCGTCCGGCGCGCCCTGACGCAGCGCTGGGTCGACCGCGCCGACAACGTCGGCAAGTCCACCGGCGCGTTCTGCTCGTCGCCGTACGGCGTGCATCCGTACATCCTGATCACCTGGGCCGGCACGACGCGCAGCGTCTTCACGCTGGCGCACGAGCTCGGCCACGCGGCGCATTTCGGCCTGGCGATGAAGCACCAGCGCTACGTCAACATGCGCCCGGCGATGCCGTTCATCGAGGCGCCGTCGATCATGCACGAGATGCTGCTGGCGCGGCACATCCTCGCGCGAAGCGACGACAAGCGCACGCGCCGCAGCGTGATCATGCAGCTGCTGGGCACCTACCACCACAACTTCGTCACGCACCTGCTGGAGGCCCGGCTGCAGCACCGCGTGTACGCCATGGCCGAAGGCGGCCAGGCGGTCACGGCCACGCTGCTCAACCGCACGAAGGGCGAGGTGCTGCAGGCGTTCTGGGGCGATGCCGTCGAGATCGACGACGGCGCGCGCATGACCTGGATGCGCCAGCCGCACTACTACATGGGCCTGTACCCCTACACGTATTCCGTCGGTCTTGTCGCGGCCACCGCGATGGCGCAGCTCGTCGCACGCGAGGGCGCGCCGGCGGTGCAGCGCTGGCTGCAGGTGTTGCGCGCGGGCGGCACGCTCGAGCCGCTGGAGCTGATGCAGCTGGCGGGCATCGACATGTCGACGCCGCAGCCCATCCACGACGCCGTAGCCTACGTGGGCTCGCTCATCGACGAGCTGGAGAAATCGTTCGACTGAGCCTCAGAGATCGATCTCGAGGTTGTCGATCAGCCGCGTCCTGCCCAGGCGCGAGGCGGCCAGCGCGACCAGCGGCGTCTTCGCGGCAAGGTCGTCCGCGGTCGGCGGCAGCAGGTCGGCGCGGCGGCGCACGGTGAGGTAGTCGGTCTTCCAGCCGCGGGCGTCGAGCTCGGTCTTCTGCCCGGCCTCGACAGCGGCGACGTCGCGCGCGCCCTCGCGCAGCGCGGCCGCGATCGCGCGCAGCGCGCGCGACAGCGCCGTGGCCTCGGCGCGCTCGTCCTGGCTCAGGTAGCCGTTGCGCGAGGACAGCGCCAGGCCGTCGTTGGCACGGATCGTGGGCAGGCCGACGACCTCGACCGGCAGCGCGAACTGGCGCGCCATCGCCTTGATGACCATCAGCTGCTGGTAGTCCTTCTGGCCGAACACGGCAACCGCCGGCTGCACGCACTGGAACAGCTTCATGACGACGGTGCAGACGCCGGTGAAGAAGCCGGGGCGGAACTCGCCTTCGAGCAGGTCGGCGATCGCGGCGGGCGGCGTCACCTTGAAGGTCTGCGGCTCGGGGTAGAGCTCGGACTCGCTCGGCGCGAACACGATGTCGCAGCCGGCGGTCTCCAGAAGCTGGCAGTCGCGCTCCAGCGTGCGCGGGTACTGGTCGAAGTCCTCGTGCGGCAGGAACTGCAGGCGGTTGACGAAGATGGTGGCGACCACCGGGAAGCCATGCAGCGCCGCCTCGCGCACCAGCGCCAGGTGGCCCTCGTGCAGGTTGCCCATCGTCGGCACGAGCGCGGTCTTGGTCGAGCCGGCGAGCACGGCGCGCAGGTCGGCGAGGGTGTGGATGACTTGCATGGTGGATTCCAGTGTGCCGCGCGGACCTGTCGATGTTCAGTACGTGTGGACGTCGGCCTGCGGGAAGCTGCCGTCCTTGACCGCGGCGACGTAGCGCCCGATGGCCGCCGCGATCGAGCCGCCCTCGGCCATGAAGTTGCGCACGAAGCGCGGCTTGCGGCCCGAGCCCAGCCCCAGCATGTCGTGCAGCACCAGCACCTGGCCCGAGGTGCCGCCGCCGGCGCCGATGCCGATCGTGATCAGCTCGGGATTCTCCTGCGTGAGTTCGGTGGCGAGCGCGGCGGGCACCATCTCCAGCACCAGCATCGCGGCGCCGGCCTCGGCCAGCTCGCGCGCGTCGCGGTGCAGCGCGGCGGCGCTGTCGCCCTCGCGACCCTGCACGCGGTAGCCGCCGAGCGCGTGCACGCGCTGCGGCGTCAGGCCCAGGTGGGCGCAGACGGGGATGCCGCGCGCGACCAGGTGCGCCACGATCTCGGCTGTCCAGCCGCCGCCCTCGAGCTTGACCATGCGGGCGCCGGCGCGCATCAGCGCCACCGCGGAATCGAGCGCCGCGCCCTTGCCGTTCTCGTAGCTGCCGAACGGCATGTCGGCGATCAGCCAGGCCGCGGGCTGCACCCGGGCGACGCATTCGGTGTGGTAGACCATGTCGGCCAGGGTCACCGGCAGCGTGCTCGTGCGGCCCTGGATGACGTTGCCCAGCGAGTCGCCCACCAGCAGCGTGTCGACGCCGGCCTCGTCGAGCAGTTGCCCGAAGGTGGCGTCGTAGCAGGTGAGCATCGCGATCTTCTCGCCGCGCGCGCGCATCTCGCGCAGCTTGGGCAGCGTGACGGCGGCTCGGGCCGGCTGGCCGGGCGACGGGGTGGGGCTGGAATGGGCGCTCATGCTGTGTCCTGTGGGAAGACGGGTAGCTGCCTGGACTCCGCGACCTGGGTGAGGCGCGGATGCGGCGCGAGGCGGCATTGTGCCTATCTCCGCGCCGAGTTGTGCGGCGGTGCACAAATGTTGGGCGAATGACCCTAAATGACGCGCGGGGAGTCGCGGGAAAGCGCTTGCAGCCGGAGGGTTTCCGCGCCGCTCGCCGGCACTATCGCAGCCGGCCGCGACGCGCCGTGCATTCGCCGACATGCTGCACCAGCAAGGCGTCGCGCGCCAGCAGGCCGGCGGCCAGTCGACCGAGCGTGGCGGCCGGCGCGCGTGCCCGTTCGCGCGCTCAAGCAGTCGCGCGCGCGGGCCACAGCCGCACGGCCAGCGCGGCGACCGCGCTGGCGGCCGCCATCAGCATCACGCCCGTCCAACCCCACTGCGCCAGCGCCAGGCTGCCGAGCGCGGCGCCGCTGGACATGCCGATGAACATGCCCGTGAACAGCAGCGCGTTCAGGCGGCTGCGCGCATGCGCGTCGAGGCCGTAGACGATGGACTGGTGCGACACCAGCGTCGCCTGCGCGCCGAGGTCGAAGCCGACCGCGCCCAGGCCGATCACCCACAGCTGGACGCTCTCGGGCAGCAGCGCGCCCGCCGCCATCACGAGGAACGAGACGGCCGCCAGGCCGGTGCCCAGGCGCGTGACGAGCTCGGGCCCGCGGGTGTCGGCCAGCCTGCCTGCCAGCGGGGCGGCGAGCGCGCCGGCGGCGCCGGCCAGGCCGAACGCGCCGGCGGCGGCGCTGCCCAGGTGCCACGCCGACGAATGCAGCATGACCGCCAGCGTCGACCAGAACGCGCTGAAGCCGATCGCCAGCAGGCCTTGCGCGAGCGTCGCGCGGCGCAGCGGCGCGTGCCGCTTCCACAGCTGCGCCGACGAGGCCAGCAGCGCGGCGTAGTGCAGATAGGTGGTCGGCCGGAAGCGCGGCAGCGCACGCGCCGCCACGGCGATGAAGCCGGCGATGCTGGCCGCCGCCGCGACGAACACCGTGCGCCAGCCGAAGTGCGACGCCACGACGCCGCTGACCACGCGCGAGAGCAGGATGCCCATCAGCAGGCCCGTCATCACGGTGCCGACGACCCTGCCGCGCTGTGCCTCGGGCGCCAGCGTCGCGGCGGTGGACACGAGGTCCTGCGCCAGCGTGGCGGCCAGGCCGATGGCGAGGCTGGCGGCCAGCAGCGGGGGCAGCGCCGACGCCGTGCCCGCCACTAGCAGCGCCACGACCAGCGCCGTGGCCTTGGCCAGGATGATGCGGCGGCGGTCGTAGCGGTCGCCGAGCGGCGCGAGCAGGAAGATGCCGGCCGCGTAGCCCAGCTGCGTGAGCGTCGGCACGAGGCCGACCGCGCGCGCGCCGGCGCCGATGTCGGCCTGCAGCTCGCCCAGCATCGGCTGGCTGTAGTAGAGCGCGGCGACCGACAGGCCGGCGCCCGCCGCCAGCAGGCCCACCAGCGGCGGGGTCAGCGGATGGGCCGGCGCGGCGGCGCCGGGACGAGCGGTCTGGAGGGTGGACATGGCGATGGGCTTTCCGGGTTGGTTGTCATTCTCCAGATGCATCAATTCCCTGGGTAGTCGTCCGGAACGAACAATTGCTATACGCTTGGCGCATGACAACCACGAATTCCACGGCCGACCGCTTCGACCTGATGGAGACCTTCGTGCGCATCGTCGACGCCGGCAGCCTGTCGGCCGCGGCGGCGCAGCTGGGCACCACGCAGCCCACCGTCAGCCGCCGGCTGCAGGCGCTGGAGCGCTCGCTGGGCGTGCGGCTGCTGCGCCGCTCCACGCACTCGATGACGCTCACCGAGGACGGCCAGCGCTGCCTCGAGCGCGCGCGCGAGCTGCTCGCCAGCTGGCGCGCGTTCGAGGCCGACCTGCGCGGCGCCGGCGACGAGCCCGAGGGCACGTTGCGCGTCATCGCGCCGCACGCGTTCGGCCAGCAGCAGCTCGTGGCGCCGCTGGCCGAGTACCTGGCGCGGTATCCGCGCGTCAACGTCGAGTGGCTGCTGCACGATCGTCCGCCCGATTTCATCGCCGAGGGCATCGACTGCGCGATCCAGGTCGGCGCGATCGACGACCAGGCCGTCGTCGCGATCCGCCTCGCGGAGGTGCCGCGCATCGTCGTCGGCGCGCCGTCGCTGGCGGCGACGCTGCCCGCGCGCCAGTCGCCGGAGGACCTCGCGCGGCTGCCCTGGCTCGCGATGCGGCCGTACTACCGCACGGAGGTGGCGCTGACCTCGCTGGAAGGCGGCGCCGACGCGCGCTTCCCCATCGCGCCGCGCATGAGCACCGACAGCCTCTACGCGCTGCGCACCGCCGCGCTGATGGGCACGGGCGCGGGCATCGTGTCGGCCTGGCTGGTGACCGACGACATCGCGCAGGGCCGGCTGGTGCACCTCGCGCCGCAGTGGCGCGCGGCGCCGCTGCCGGTGTGGCTGGTCTATCCGCAGGCCCGCTTCCATCCGGCGCGGCTGCGGCGCTTCCTGGACCTGATCCGGGCCCACGCGGCCAGGGCGTTGGCGCCAACGCCGACGCGCGGCTGACGGTCCGTCGGCCGAAACGACGCCTGGCACCGGCGCGGGGACGGCTCGTCGCAATCCGGTTTGCGGGCGGATCGCGAACTCCGAC
Source organism: Burkholderiaceae bacterium (assembly GCA_035634455.1). Taxonomy (GTDB): domain Bacteria; phylum Pseudomonadota; class Gammaproteobacteria; order Burkholderiales; family Burkholderiaceae_C; genus Scleromatobacter. The sequence goes on along the minus strand of DASQCX010000429.1, from coordinate 209 downwards.
AGTACGCACATCGGATCACGCGACACGACCCGAACCCACCACCAGGAGCCCGCCATGACCAAGTCCACCGCCCCGTTCGCCGCCTTCACGCTGTCCGCCCTCATGACCTTCGGCATCGTCGCCGGCATGAACGGCATCGCCACCCGGCAGTACTCGGCGGCGGAGCGCCTGGCGCAGCAGGCGGCCGGCGCGACACAGGTCGCCGCCGT
>DASQCX010000428.1:0-1604 GCA_035634455.1 Burkholderiaceae bacterium | reverse complement strand
CCGCGCCGGCCCCCGCCCCGGGCCGCGAGGTTCGCGGTCAGCTTGCCCGACGGCGCAGGTTAGAGGACTATCGCTGGGCGCGCGGGTCGGCGACGTCCTCGACGACCAGCTCGCGCCGATTGCGGCCGCCCCAGGTATCGCGTCGCAGATGCCCGGCGACATGCAGCGGCAGGCCGCTCGCGCCGAGCAGCGCGAGACCGATCGGCTGGCCGGCGGCACGGAAGGCGACCGCATCGAGGCGCGAGCCGTCGCCCGCCTGCAGGACACAGCGCACGTGGACGTCGCCGATGACCTTGGCCGCGGTGACGCGGTGGGCGGGAAAAGCAAAGCGCGGCTGCGGATTTCCCTGCCCATAAGGCCCGGCGCGCTCGAGCAGGTCGGCGAGTTCGTCGTTGACGGTCGCCGCCGTCAGCGCGCCGTCGATGTCGAGGGTCAGGGCGGCGCGCGCGGTTTCGCTGGCACGCGCAAGCCGGCCATTGAGAAACGCCTCGAGGGCATCGAGCCGATCGCGCCGGAGCGTCAGCCCCGCCGCCATGGCGTGCCCCCCGCCGCGCTCGACCAGGCCTTCGCCGACGGCCGCGCGAACCGCCGCGCCGATGTCGACACCGGCAATCGAGCGCAGCGACCCGGTCCCCTTCTCCGCCCCTTGCTGGTCGTCCCAGGCAATCGCGCACGCCGGGAGCTGGAAGTGCTCGGTCAGGCGACTGGCGATCAGGCCCACCACGCCCCGATGCCAGTCCTCACCAGCAACCAGCACCAGCGGCCGATCGGGATTGGACGCGATCAGCTGCTCGGCGCGGGCCATCGCCTCGCTGAGCATCTGCGTCTCGATCATCTTGCGCTGTCGGTTGAGATTGTCGAGCAGCACGGCGATGCGCGCGGCCTCGTTGGCGTCATCGGTCGCCAACAGCCGGGCGCCAAGGCCGGCGTCGCCGACACGCCCCCCGGCATTGATGCGCGGACCTAGGACGAAGCCCAAATGATAGGGCGTCGGCGCCACGGCAAGGCCCGCGGCATCGGCGAGCGCCTTCAGTCCGGCGTTGCAGCGGGCGCGCATCACCATCAAACCCTTGGCGACAAAGGCGCGGTTGAGGCCCTGCAGCGGCACGACATCGCACACGGTCGCCAGCGCCACGAGATCGAGATAGGCGCGCAGATCGGGCGGCGCCGCCGGCGTGGCGTAGTAGCCGCGCCTGCGCAGCTCGCGCGCGGTCGCCACCAGCAGCATGAAGGTCACTCCGGTCGCACACAGATCGCCGAGGCCCGACAGGTCGTCCTGCCGATTGGGGTTGATGACGGCGGCGACATCGGGCAGGTGTTCCTCCGCCTGGTGGTGATCGACGACGACGACGTCGGCGCCGAGCGGGCGCGCCGCGGCGAGGGGTTCGACGCCGGTGGTTCCACAATCGACGGTGACGATCAGGCGGGCGCCCGCCTGTGCCAGGCTGGCGATCGCCTCGCGGTTGGGGCCGTAGCCCTCGGTCAAGCGGTCCGGGATGTAGATGCGAGCCTCGCGGTCGTGCGCAGCAAGGAAGCGGTGCAACAACGCCGACCCGCAGGCGCCATCGACGTCGTAATCGCCAAAGACGGCGATCGGCTGTCGC
>DASQCX010000427.1:0-12302 GCA_035634455.1 Burkholderiaceae bacterium | reverse complement strand
GTGGGTAACACTGCGTCAACGGCGTGTGACAGCCCCCTGCCTGCCCCTTGCTCGCATCCCGGGATGCGAGCCGGGCCAGGGCGCACCTAGGGCACCAGCACGTAGCCGGCTCCCCGTACGGACCGAATCGACAACTTGCATCGTCGTCGACGCACGGAAATTTCAGTCACCGAGCGCCCAACGCCCTCGCATGCTGGATCCGCACCTGCACGTCCCGCATCGTCACTCCTCGCGCCACCGCGCAGCCGCGCAGCTGGGTGTCGCGTCGACCGGGTTGCATCAGCAGGCCGCCATCGGCGCGGCGGAGTGCGGCGACGATCGGCGTGTGGGCCTTCGCGCCGCGGGCGACGACGATGCCCGTCTCGCCGTTGGACAGGCTCACCCAGGTTCCGGGGGGATACAGGCCGAGGACGCGCAGCAGCGTGGCGCCGATGCTGTCGGGATGTCCGGCCTGGCCCAGGCAGGCGTCGCGCGCGGCGAGCGCGGGCGTGGTGGCGCCGCGGCTGCGTCGGCGGCTGAGCTTGGCGGTGTAGACGTCCACCCGGCGCAGCACTTCGGCGAGACGGGACTCGGGGGCCATGGACTCGACCTCGCCGTCGTCGCAGCCGACGCAGTGTCGCCTGACCACCTCGATCCACAGCAGCTCCTGCACGCCCGCCGCCGCCACGAAGGCCGCGCTCGCCTCGGCGTGTTCCGCGATCTCCTGCCGTTGGCGCGCGTCGGGCGCCTCCGCCTGGACCGCGAGCGCGTCCTGCGTGCGGGTCATCGCCACGTTCATCGACAGCGCGGCATGCACCAGGGCGGCGAGCTCCTCGTCGGTCCAGCCATGCCAGCGGCCGACCAGTTCACCGATCACGGCGCAGGCCATGCCGTGGACGGCGCTGTAGTGATCCAGTTCCTGCCCCGCGGAGAAGATCAGGTAGTACAACGCGAGGTCGATGTCCTGCGAGGCGAGTTCGCGCAGCTGCATCGCGGATCCGCGCAGTTGCAGCCCCCATTCGATCGTCGGATCGCCGGCCTTGAGCAACGACGACAGCTTGCGGCGCAGCGCATCCCACGCGTCGAGCAGCGCCTGGGCCGACAGCCTGGCCGCCGATTGATCGCTGCCCTCTCCCGCGGGCGCCTCGGCCGGCTGCTGCAACTCGGCGACCAGGGCCTCGGCCTCGCTCTTGTCCATCGATGAATCCCTTGCGTCCCGGGCACGCAGCGTGCCGACGTCGCGTCCCGATAGTTCGACAGACGCCATCATGGCAGCGATTCCCGGGGACGCCCGCAGCTGACCAGCTTTCCCCACATGCCCTCTTGCCGCCAAGGGCCGCCTAGCCCCCGTGCGCCTTCACCCACGCCACGTACTTGTCCATCCAGCCCTGCAGGAACGCCTTGCTGCTCGCACCGACGCTGCCATCGGCATCGAACAGGCCCGCATGCGCATGGATGAAGGCCTCGGGCTGGCATAGGACGGGCACGTCGAGATAGGCCAGGATGTTGCGCAGGTGCTGCTGCGCGAGCGCCGTCCCGATGACGCCGACGGAGATGCCGATGACGCCGGCGGGCTTGCCGGCCCAGGCATTCTGGCCGTAGGGGCGCGAGGCGTTATCGAGCGCGTTCTTCAGGACGCCCGGGATCGAGCGGTTGTACTCGGGCGTCACGAACAGCAGCCCGGAAGCGGCCTGGATCTCGGCCTTCAGGCGCTTGACGCTGGCGGCCTGGTTCGCGTCGTCGTCCTGGTTGTAGAGCGGCAGGTCGCCGATCTCGACGTGCGTGAAGGCGAAGTCCGGCGGCGCCAGCTTCGCCAGCGCGGTGGCCAGCTGGCGATTGAGGGAGTCGCGGCGCAGGCTGCCGACGACGACGGCGATCCGGTGGGTGCTCATGCTGTCCTCCTATTTGTGCGTCGTCGGGAGCGCGACGAGAGGCGCAGCAACTCTAGCCCGCCGCGCCAATGCCGATAGGAGCACAGGGGAATCGCGGGATGCGTCGGTCGGCAGCGTGGCTTCAGTGCCAGTTGCCGATGCGCAGGTCGTTCGGCGCCGGCCGCCCCTTGCCGGTCTCGACGAGGTCGCGCAGGCTGACCAGGAAGGTCGCCCACTTGGTGCTGCAGTGGGCCATGAACTCCACCTCCTCGCGCCAGCCGCCGTGCCTGAACATGACCACCGTCCAGTCGTCCTGGCGCGACAGGCTGAACTCGATGCGGGTGCCGATCCATTCCGGCGGGCCGTCCTTGACGCGCCAGCGCACCTTGTCGCTCGGCGACAGCTCGACCACCTCCATGTCGAAACCGCCGAGCAGTTCGCCGTCCTCCAGGTGGAACACGAACTTGATGGCCTCGCCGACCCGGGCGGTGCCCGTGGTCTCCTCGGTCCACCAGCCCGCCAGGCCCGGGAGGGTCGCGAGCGCGGCGTAGACCTCGGCGGCGGGCGCCTTGATGCCGATGCGATGAATGATGTCCGTCATGTTGAACTCCGAGCGATGCGTTGAGGGTCTTGGGCGACGGTCGCGTCTCGCGCGTCGTCGGAATTCATGTTGCCGGTCGGCGATCGGAACCGTGAGTAACAAGATTGGCGCGAATCGCAGCGCCGCGTGCGCCCCGTCCTCGACGTTTTCCGGCATGGCTGAATATTCGCGTCGGCCCGGGTTAGAGTCACGCCGGAAACCAGCCCTCCATTTCCGGGAGCTTCCTGATGAGCCAAGCCAATCCCGCCCTCGACCCGTGGTTCGCCCGGGCGAAGCAGTGGCCAGCCGAGACCGCCGAACTGCGCGAGATCCTGCTGGAGTGCGACCTGGCGGAGGAATTGAAATGGGGCAAGCCGACCTATACCCTGGACGGCGCCAATATCGTGCTGATCATGCCGCTGAAGGAAACCTGCGGCCTGCTGTTCATCAAGGGGGCGCTGCTGAAGGATCCCAAGGGCCTCCTGATCCAGCCCACGGAGAACTCGCAGGCGCAGCGCCAGATGCGATTCACCTCCGCGGCCGGGATCGCGAAGATGAAGGCGACGATCCGCAGTTATGTGAGGCAGGCGATCGAGGTCGAGAAATCGGGCGCCAAGGTGGAATTCCAGAAAAGCTCGGACCTGGTGTATCCGAAGGAATTCCAGGACAAGCTGGATCGCAATACCGCGCTGCGCGAAGCCTTCCGCGCGCTGACACCGGGACGCCAGCGCCAATATCACCTCTATTTCACCGGCGCCAAGCTGCCGACGACGCGCGAGGCGCGGGTGGAAAAGGCGATTCCACTGATTCTCGACGGGATGGGATTGGAAGATCGCTGACCTGCCTTGGACAACGTCGCGCGCAGGCTCGTTCCATGAGCTTCGGCCGCCCTACAGTCGGTTCCAGATCGCAGCCTGATCAAGTTGCAGATCCCGACCCTCGCTGAATCGAGCGACTGTTCGACGAGGATTCGAGCCTGGCCCGTGCGCCAGGCTTTTTTTTGGCCGCCGCGTTCCCGGCCTTCGCGGCATCGCGATCGGCGGCGGCGGCCCGGCCGCGCTCGCCGCCCACCCGGCAAATACATCACGTTGTGACATAATGACGGGCTTCGCCGCCCCGATGAGAACGATGCCGACGCCTCAACGCAAGCTCCTGACCAAGACCGATTTCGAGGCGCTCTCCGAGTTCCGCTACCAGATCCGGCGCTTCGAGCGCTTCTCCGAGGACGTCGTCCAGGCCGAGGGCATCACGCCGCTGCAGTACCTGCTGCTGCTGCACGTCAAGGGCTATCCCGGACGCGACTACGCGACCGTCGGCGAGCTCGCGCACCGCCTGCAGGCCAAGCCGCACGGCGTCGTCGCGCTGGTCTCGCGCTGCGAGGAGCACGCGCTGGTGGAACGCCGCCCGAGCGCGATCGACCGCCGCCAGGTCGAGGTCCACCTGCTGCCGGCCGGCGAGCGCGTGCTGGCGCACCTGGCCGAGCTGCATCGCGCCGAGCTGCAGTCGCTGGGCAGCGTGTTCGCCGTCCCCCACATCAACCGCTGAGCCCGCGCATGGACACCACCGGCCCCTCCGACCTGCGCGATCCCCAGCGCGCCCAGAGCGAGCGCGGGGACTTCGCGTCCGCGCGGCGCCTGCCCATGATCGCCGCGATCGCCGCCCTCATCGGCGCCTGCAGCGCGCTGGCGGCCTGGGCGCTGCTGCACCTGATCCGCGTCTTCACCAACCTGTTCTTCTTCCAGACGCTGTCCGACCGCCCGGTCTCGCCGGCCGCCAACACGCTGGGCCTGGCCGTGATCGCGGTGCCGGCGATCGGCGGGCTGATCATCGGGCTGATGGCGCGCTACGGTTCGGAGAAGATCCGCGGCCACGGCATCCCGGAGGCGATCGAGGCCATCCTGTTCAACAAGAGCCGGATGTCGCCCAAGGTCGCGCTGCTCAAGCCGATCTCGTCGGGCATCGCGATCGGCAGCGGCGGCCCGTTCGGCGCCGAGGGCCCGATCATCATGACCGGCGGCGCGATCGGCTCCCTGGTCGGCCAGTTCTTCCACATCACGGCCGCCGAGCGCAAGACGCTGCTGGTGGCCGGCGCCGTCGCCGGCATGACGGCGGTGTTCGGCACGCCCATCGCCGCGGTGATGCTGGCGGTCGAGCTGCTGCTGTTCGAGCTGCGCCCGCGCAGCCTGCTGCCGGCGGCCATCGCCTGCTGCGTCGCGGCGGCGGTGCGCCCGCTGATCATCGACGGCGGCGCGCTGTTCCCGCTGCACACGGCCACGCCCGACCTGAAGACGCTGGCCTCCTGCCTCGTCGCCGGCCTGTGCGCCGGCGCGCTGTCGTGGACGGTGTCGACCAGCCTCTACAAGGTGGAGGACCTGTTCGGCGAGCTGCCGATTCACTGGATGTGGTGGCCTGCGATCGGCGGCCTCGCGGTGGGCCTGGGCGGCTGGCTCGAGCCGCGCGCGCTCGGCGTGGGCTACGACGTCATCGGCGACCTGCTCGCCAACCGCCTGGCGGTCGAGGTGGTGCTGGCGCTGATCGTGTGCAAGGCGGCGATGTGGGTCGTCGCGCTCGGCTCGGGCACGTCCGGCGGCGTGCTCGCGCCGCTGCTGATGATGGGGGCGTCGCTGGGCGTGCTCGTCGGCCCGTGGCTGCCGGGCGGCCAGACCGCGCTGTGGCCGCTGGTGTTCATGGCCGCCACGCTCGGCGGCATGATGCGCGCGCCGATCATGTCGGTGATGTTCGCGCTCGAGCTCACGCACGACGTCGACGCGCTGCTGCCGCTGCTGATCTCGTCGGCGGTCGCCTACGGCTTCACGGTGGCGACGATGCCGCGCTCCATCCTGACCGAGAAGATCTCGCGCCGCGGCCACCACATCTACCGCGAGTACGGCATCGACCCGCTGGAGCGCCACGTCGTCGCGGAGGTGATGACGCGCGAGGTCGAGACGCTGGACGGCGAGGCCACGGTCGCCGGCGCGCTGGAGCGCCACTTCGGCAGCACGCAGCGCCATCGCGCGTTCCCGGTGCTGGTCGACGGCCGCTTCATCGGCATGGTCGATCGCGAGGCGCTGGCCGCCGGCCTGCAGCGCCCGGGCGTCGTCCGGGTGGCGGACCTGTTCGGCGCCAACGTGCCCGCGATGGCGCTGCCCGACGAGAACTGCCGCATCATCGCCACCCGCCTGGCCGTGCACGGCCTCGAGCGCCTGCCGGTGGTCACGGATGCGCAGTCGCGCCGGCTGATCGGCATCGTCACGCGCAGCGACCTGATCAAGCCCTCGCTGGCGATCGGCGAGGAGGAGCAGCGGGCGGAGCGCTTCTTCGAGCCGCCGCTGCGGGCCGCGCGCGCCCGCTTCCGCGCACTGACCGAGGTCTCGCCGCCGCCCGGCGTCGACGACGGCGAGGACCGCTGAGATGGGCGACCGCAACGTCGCGCAGTGGTTCGCGGCCTTCGTCCCGGCGCCGGTCACCGTCTCGCGCCGCGAGATCGCCCTGAGCGCCCTCGGCGCGCTGCTGGGCCTGGGCTGCGCGGCCTGGCTCGGCCACCACATGCTGGCCGGGCTCGATCCGTGGTTCATCGCGCCGATGGGGGCCTCGGCGGTGCTGCTGTTCGCGGTGCCGTCCAGCCCGCTGGCGCAGCCGTGGTCCATCGTCGGCGGCAACGTCGTCGCGGCGCTGATCGGCGTCACCTGCGCCGCGCACGTGAGCGACGTCGCGCTGGCCTGCGCCCTCGCCGGCGCGCTGGCGATCGCGGCGATGTTCTGGCTGCGCTGCCTGCACCCGCCCAGCGGCGCGGTGGCGCTGACGGCCGTGCTGGGCGGCCCGGCGGTCAAGGCGCTGGGCTACGCGTTCGTGCTGTGGCCGGTGGCGATCGACTCGCTGCTGCTGCTGATGGCCGCACTGGCGTTCAACGTGTCGGCGCGCCGGCGCTATCCGCATCGTGCCCCGGCGGCCGCGCCTGCGCACGGGACGCGCGACGCGCCCCCGAGCGAGCGCGTGGGCCTGACGCTGCAGGACCTGCACGCGGCCATCGAGGCGCGCGGCGAACTGCTCGACGTCAGCGAGGACGACCTGCAGGAACTGTTCGTCGAGGCCGAGCACCGGGCCTGGCGGCGCCGCTTCGGCAGCCTGCGCTGCGGCCAGATCATGTCGCACGACGTCGTCAGCGTGCTGCCGTCCACGTCCGCCCAGGAGGCCTGGCGGCGCATGATCCACCACGCGGTCAAGGCGCTGCCGGTGGTCGACGCGCAGTCGCGGCTGCTGGGCATCGTCACGCTGCACGACTTCTTCGTCGGACACCGGGCCACCTCGGGTGGCGAAGTGGCTTCCGGCGCAGCGGGGCACGCATCCTGGCTGGTCGGCGATATCATGACCCGCGACGTCCTCACTGCCGCGCCCGAACAGGATCTGGTCGACCTGATGCACGCGTTTTCCGACGGCGGCCGCCACCACCTGCCGGTCGTCGACCGCGACAGGCGCCTGGTGGGCATGCTCACGCAGTCGGACATGGTCGCCGCGCTGTTCCGCGCCGGCATCGAGCGTCCCGCCGTCGCCGCCTAGACCCACGCCACCGGAGCACCGCTTGTCCCCCACCACCCTGCTGCTGCTGCAACTGATCGTCGTGCTCGTGGCGGCGCGCGCGTGCGGCTGGGTCGCCAACCGCCTGGGGCAACCGGGCGTCGTCGGCGAGATGGCCGCCGGCGTGCTGCTGGGCCCGATCGTGCTGGGCGCCGCGGCGCCCGGGCTCGGCGCGGCGCTGTTCTCGCCGAAGTCGCTGGCGGGGCTGTCGGCGCTGTCCACCTTCGGCCTGGTGCTGTTCATGTTCGTGATCGGCCTCGAGCTGCGCTGGCCGCAGGGCGCGCGGGCGCGCATCCAGGCCGCGTCGACGGTGGGCATCGCCAGCGTGGTGCTGCCGCTGGCGCTCGGCCTGGCGATCACGCCGCTGCTCCATCCCCAGCTGGCGCCGGCCGGCGTCGGCTACTGGCCGTTCGCGCTGTTCATGGCGGCGGCGCTGTCGATCACGGCGTTCCCGGTGATGGCGCGCATCCTCAAGGACCGCGGCCTCACGCAGACCGCGTTCGGCCAGCTCTCGCTCGCCGCGGCGGCCGTGGTCGATGCGATCGCCTGGATCCTGCTGGCCTTCGTGGTCGCGCTGGTGGGCAACGGCGACGGCCTCGGCGGCGCGACGGCCACCAGCCTGGGCGTGGTCGCGCTGCTGGCCTTCGTCTTCCTGGCGCTCAAGCCGGCGTTCGGCTGGCTGCTGCGCACGCACGCCCCGGACGGCGAGCCGTCCGCCACCGTGCTGGCCGCGCTGATGATCGGCCTGCTGGTGTGCTCGCTGCTCACCGAATGGATGCACCTGCACGCGGTGTTCGGCGCCTTCCTGTTCGGCGCCGGCATGCCGCGCGACGACCGCCTGCTGGGATCGCTGGTGCAGCGCGTCGAGCCGATCGCGATGGTGGTGCTGATGCCGCTGTTCTTCGCGCTGGCGGGCCTGTCGACGACGGCCGGAACATTCTCGGCCACCGGGCTGGGCGCGCTCGCGCTGGTGATCGCCGCGGCGGCCGTCGGCAAGCTCGCGGGCGCAGGCCTGGGCGCGCGCGCGAGCGGCTTCGGCTGGCGCGACAGCCTGGCCACCGGCGCGCTGATGAACGCGCGCGGCCTGATGGAGCTCATCGTGATGAAGATCGGGCTGGACGCCGGCCTGATCGGCCGCGAGATGTTCACGATGCTGCTGCTGATGGCCCTGGTCACCACCGCGATGACCACGCCGATGATCACGCTGTTCGCCGGCCGCCGCGCGGCCGACGTCCGCCTGCCCGCCCGGGGCGAGGCCGCCGGCTCCTGACCATGCCCCCCGAACCCGGCTCCCGCAACGGCGGTTCCCCGCTCGACCGCCTGTCGGCCTGGCATCGCCTGGGCGAGCGCCAGTTCGACGTCATGCGCTGGCTCGCCGGCGACGGCGCCGCGCCGACCATCGTGGTGCGCAACACGGCGCAAGGCGTGCTGCGCTACTTCGACCTGACGGTCACCGTCCACCATCGCGACGAGGAGGACGACCTCCACCCCGCCCTGCTCGAGGCGATGGCGGGCTCCGACCCCGTCTGCCTGCGCGAACTCGCCGAGGCCGCCGCCTTCGCCCACCGCGCGATCGAGGCAGACTGGCGCGGACTGCGCCCGGTCTTCGTCGCCCTCACGCGCGGCGAGCCGGCGTCGCTGGCGCCCGCCGCCGTCGACGCGCTCGTCGCCAGCTGCCAGGCGAGCTTCGCGCACGAGGACCGCGAGCTGCTGCCCACGGCACGCCGGCTGCTCGACGACGCCGCCCTCGCGCACCTGCGCGAGCGCTTCGACGAGCGGCACTACGCCGCTCGCGGGACCCCGGGCGCGGCCTGAGCGGCCGCGCCGCGGCGATCAGCCGCCGCGCTTGGGCAGCTTCCAGCCCGGCCGGGGGAAGTGGCAGGTGTAGCCGTTGGGGAACATCTGCAGGTAGTCCTGGTGCTCGGCCTCGGCCTCCCAGAACGCGCCCGCCGGTTCGAGCTCGGTGACGACCTTGCCCGGCCACAGGCCCGAGGCGTCGACGTCGCGGATCGTGTCCTCGGCCACGGCCTTCTGCCCGGGCGTCGTGTAGTAGATCGCCGAGCGGTAGCTGGTGCCGACGTCGTTGCCCTGACGGCCCCTCGTGCTCGGGTCGTGGATCTGGAAGAAGAACTCGAGCAGATCGCGGTAGCTGATCACCGCGGGATCGAACAGGATCTCGATGCCCTCGGCGTGCGTGCCGTGGCGGCGGTAGGTGGCGTCCTCGACGTCGCCGCCGGTGTAGCCGACCCGGGTCTCCAGCACGCCCGGCTTGTGGCGGATCAGCTCCTGCATGCCCCAGAAGCAGCCGCCGGCCAGCACTGCGCGTTCGGTCGTCATTGCATGTCCTCCACCTGGTCCAGGTATTCGGCGTAGCCCTCGGCCGCCATGCGTTCGCGCGGCACGAAGCGCAGCGAGGCCGAGTTGATGCAGTAGCGCAGGCCGCCGCGGTCGCGCGGGCCGTCCGGGAACACGTGGCCCAGGTGGCTGTCGCCGTGGTGCGAGCGGACTTCGGTGCGGATCATGCCGTGCGTGGTGTCGCGGAACTCGTCCACGAAGGCCGGCGCGATCGGCTTGGTGAAGCTGGGCCAGCCGCAGCCGGACTCGAACTTGTCGGACGACGCGAACAGCGGTTCGCCAGAGACGATGTCGACGTAGATGCCGGCCTCCTTGTTGTGCAACAGCTCGCCCGTGCCGGGGCGTTCGGTGCCGCTGTCCTGCGTCACGTGGCGTTGGATGGGCGTCAGCCTGGCCAGCGCCTCGGGGGTCTTCCTGTACTCGGACATCTCGCTCTCCTTAGACGACGTCCCTGCCATGTCGGGCCGGGACGCCTCTTCTCAAGTTCACTGGCGCGGATCGCGCGCCGGGCGCCGCGCCTTCGGGCCGCGGCGCGCCGATGGTACGCCGGCACGCGACATGCCGGCGCGGTGGGGGCATCCGGCTCCTCAGCGCCGGAGGTCGGCGTCGACGACGGCCACGCCATTGGTCGCGGCGCTCGCGAACGCTGCCACGCCGCGCAGCGTGAAATTGCCGTCCTCGTCGACCTTGAAGATCGACACGCGCGACGCCCCGGCCGCCGCGTCGACCACGGCAGCGAAGCCGTCGCGGTAGGCGATGTCGGTGGGACTGCCGGTGAGCTGGGCGACGACGGGCGCGTCCTGCACGATCTTCTGGCCATAGACCGCGTAGCGCGAGACGCTCTTGCTGGGCGAATTGGCCGAGAACAGGAACGGGCCGTCCAGCGCGACCCAGCATGGCGCGTGCTGCGTCATCGAGGGCGCGACCGCCAGCACCGTGTCGTGGCGAACCAGGCTGATCTCGTCGGCGTGGGCGATCGTCACGTACGCGTCGTCGCCGCGGGTGGCCAGGCCGAACGGCGCGGCAACGTTGGCGGGGATGGCCGCCACCAGCTCGGCCGCGCCCGCGACCGCGCCATCGCCCGACAGCCGCACCGTCTCGATCGCGTTGCTCTTCTCGGTCAGCACCAGCTCGCCGGTGAGCACGCCCACCTGCGCGGCGCTGCCGTCGGCGTGCAGCAGCTGGGCCTGGCCGTCGGCGGCGGGCAGCACGCCCCCGGGCCCGGCACGGTGCGATTCCACGCCGGTGGCCGTCAGCACGTACAGGTGGTCGTGCCCGAAGGCCACGCTCACGGGGCTGCCCGAGGTCGGGATCACGCGGTCGAGGTGGAACAGGCGCCCGCTGTCGTCGCGCTCGAAGACCGACACGTTGGACGAGCCGAAATTGACGACCGCCACGCGACCGCCTCCCGCCGCGACGCCGCCGGCGTTGCCCGCGACGCCGCCCTGCCCTTGCGTCGGGATCCGGGCCAGCACGTTGCCGGCGGTGTCGAGCACGAGCAGCTCGTTGGTCGTCGCGTTCGATGCCGTCAGCACCAGCGCGCGGTGCGAAGCCGTTTCGGCGAAGGCCGTCGTCGCGGCGCCCGCCAGCAGGACGGCCGCCGCGGCGGCTGTCAGGATTCGTTGGAACATGGTCGTCTCTCCTGGAGGTGAAGTGGCGCGCTCCCGGACGGGAAGCGCGCGCCGCGGCCTGCTGTGGCCGCAACCTCCGTTGGTCGAGAAAACCCCCGATCTCTTACATCGATCGTCGATTCTTCATACAGCACCCCGTATGCGATCAGGGCGCGCCGGCGCCGCCCGACCTCGTTGGTCGCCGTGCCGCCGCAAAACCTTACAGCGATGCCATTTCAATGGTGGCGATGCCAGCCGTCGAGGAAGGCCAGCGTCACCGCGGCCTCGTTCGTCTCGGCCAGGCCGCTGGCGAACAGCGCGACAGCGTCCGCGTCGAGCGCGTCGGCGCCGGCGAGGTCGCTCAGGCTGCGGAACGCGATGTAGGGGATGCCGTTGGCGTAGGCGACGTGGGCCAGCGCGGCGGTCTCCATCTCGAAGGCCTGCGCCTGCAACTGCTCGAACAGGTAGGCGCGGTACTGCGGGTTGGCGAGGAAGGCCGAGCCGGAGACGCCGCGTCCGCCGACGACCACCTGCGGCACCGTCTTCACGCACAGCGCCGGATCGGGTTCGGCCCCCGGCGCCTTGACGGCCCTGGGGCCGCAGCGCGCCAGCTCGGGCCGGATCGCGCGGGCGACGGCCAGCATCGCCGCGTCGACCGGGTAGTCGAAGCGGAACTCGCCGCCCGGCGCGTTGGCGGCCGTCATCACGAAGTTCTCGCGCATGAACAGGCCGGTGGGCTGCGGGGCCGCGGGCGTCCCGAGCTCGAACGGCGGCACGGGCTTGCCGTCCACGCTCGCGAGCTTCAGGCCCAGGCAGGAGACGTCCGCCGCCTGGCCGCAGGCGGCCGGCAGGCGGTCGTCGCGGTTCCAGAACACTTCCAGCGGCATCGCCCAGCGGTCGGGGATCATGACGTCCCCGACGTGGCGCGCCGGATCCACGCCGCCCGCGATGCCCGACATCACCAGGCGCCGCACCCGGAAGTGGTCGACCATCAGCTGCGTGACCATGGCCGAATTGACCATGCTCACCCCGCTGAGCACGATCACCACAGGCTCGCCGCGCAGCACGCCGGTGGTGAAGCGGTTGCCGTTGACGACCCAGGTGCGCGCCGATCGCGTCTGCGCCACGAGGATGGCCGCCTCCTGGCCGAAGGCCGAGACGATGCCTGTGCGTGGCGTGCAGTCGCTCAGGCAGGCGGGCCGGGCGGCGAACGCGGACGACAGGCCGGTGGCCAGCAGGGCGGCGACGAGCAGCTTCTTCAAGCCAACCTCCTCAAGCATCACTTCAAGAACAGCCGATATCTCTTTGATAAATTATTCAAGAAATCACTTC
>DASQCX010000426.1:0-3819 GCA_035634455.1 Burkholderiaceae bacterium | reverse complement strand
GTTCGTGAAACCCCAGGCCACGTGGCCGTTCGAGCCGGCCACGAGCGCGGGCACGCCGGGCAGGGTCACGCCCTCGGCACGGACAGGATGGTCGCCGCCGATCTCGAACTGCGCGCGGAACCAGATCGACGGCACGCCCAGGCCCAGGTGCATGTCGTTGGCGAGCATCGCGTCCCCCGTGGCGCTGCGCACGCCGGAGACGGCCCAGTTGTTGCTGCCGACCAGCGGTTCGTGGCGATCCGGCCGCGCAGCGTCGTCGAGGAGTGACGCCGCGTCGGCCTGCGCGACCGCCGCCGATGCGCCGGAGGCCGGCACCGCAGGCGCCAGCGCGCGCAGGTCGAGCCGGCCAGGGCCCGGCATGGCGCCGGGCCGCAGCACCGATCCGTCGAGCGCCGCGTCCCATGCGCCGCCGCGCGGCTCCAGCCAGTCGAACAGGTCGTCGCCGACGCACTCGCGCAGCTGCGCGCGCTCCAGCCCGTCGTCGACACTGTTGCCCTGGAGCATCCAGAACATCTCGCCGACGACCAGCAGCGAATCCACCGGCTGCCACGGCCGCGGCTGCGCGCGCAGCATCAGGTACTGCCACGGCCTGGCCGGCAGCTGCGACAGTCCCGCGTTGACGCCGTCGGCGTAGGCCTGCAGCAGCGCGCGCTCGTCCGGATCCAGCGCGGCGTAGCGTGCAGTCAGCATCGCGCGCAGGCGGTGCAGGCGGCGCGTCCTGTCGCGCTCCAGCGCCAGCGGGCCGAACAGCTCCGACAGCTCGCCGGCCGCCGAACGGCGCGTGAGGTCCATCTCGAAGAAGCGCTCCTGCGCGTGCACGAACCCGAGTCCGCGCGCGACGTCGAGCCGGTTCGCGCCCATGACGACCGCGGTGCCCAGCGCGTCGCGGCCTATCGTCACCGGCGCCTGCAGCCCGGGCACGCGCGCCCGGCCATCGAGCTGCGGCAGGCTGCGGCGCATCTCCCAGGCCGCGATGGCCAGCAGCAGTGCGGCCAGCACGAGGATCGCGAGCAGGATCCGGACGATCAGGCGCGCCTTCGAACGCGGACGTGGCATGCGGTCTCCCTTCGTGCCGGCGATTCTAGGGTCGCGCTGGCTATGATGGCCGCCAAGGAGAGGGCCCGCGCCGCGGAGGCCGCGCCTGGCCAACGACATGCCCATGAAGGACACCCCTGGCCGTATCGCCGTCGCCGGCGGCGGCGTCGCCGGCTGCGCCGCGGCGATCCTGCTGCGCGCGCAGGGCCACGACGTCACGCTGTTCGAGGCGGTGGCCGACCCGCGGCCCGTCGGCGCCGGCCTGCTGCTGCAGCCCACGGGCCAGGCCATCCTGCGGCGCCTGGGCCTGCTCGACGAGGTGCTCGCGCACGGCGCGCCG
Source organism: Burkholderiaceae bacterium (assembly GCA_035634455.1). Lineage (GTDB taxonomy): Bacteria > Pseudomonadota > Gammaproteobacteria > Burkholderiales > Burkholderiaceae_C > Scleromatobacter. The sequence continues at coordinate 2,444 of DASQCX010000426.1, read as the reverse complement.
GTGCAGCGCCTGTTCGGCGACAACGCGTCCGGCCGCACGGTGCTCAACCTCGACTACGGCCGCTTCGCGCCGGGCTGCTTCGGGCTGGGCATCCAGCGCGGCACGCTGTTCGGTCTGCTGTGGCGGCGCATGGTCGCGGCCGGGACGACGGTGCGCCTCGCGACCGCGGTCGAGGGGCTCGCGCAGGACGACGACGGCGTCGCGCTGACGGGTGCGGACGGCGCGGCGCTCGGTCGCTTCGACGCGTTGATCCTCGCCAACGGCAGCTTCTCGAAGCTGCGCGCCGGCATGCGCGTGCCGCAGTCGCAGGCGCCGTTTCCGTGGGGCGCCCTGTGGGCCGTGCTGCCCGCGCCGCCGGGCTTCGCGCCGGTGGAACTGCGCCAGCGCTTCCGCTCGGCGCGCGAGATGGTGGGCCTGATGCCGGTAGGCCGCGCGCTCGACGCGCCCGCCGCCGAGCCGCGCGGCATCAACTTCTTCTGGAGCCTGCCGCTGGCCGAGGTGCCCGCGTGGCAGGCCGAGGGACTGCCCGCGTGGAAGGCGCGCGTCTGCGCCCTGATGCCGCAGTGCGCGCCGCTGCTGGAATCGGTGACGGCGCCGGAGCAGCTGCGCGTCGCGCGCTACGCCGACGTCTGGATGGAGCGCTGGCACGACCGCCGCGTGCTGGCCATCGGCGACGCCGCGCACGGCATGAGCCCGCAGCTGGGCCAGGGCGCGAACATGGCGCTGATCGACGCCTGGGTGCTGGCGCATTGCGTGCGCGCGGCGACGACGCCGGCCGGCGCCGCGTGGGGCGAGGCGTTCGCGCGCTACTCCGGCGAACGCCGGCCGCACCTGCGCTTCTACCAGCGCTCCAGCGTCGCGCTGACGCCGCTGTTCCAGTCGCACGGCCGCGTCGCGCCGGTGCTGCGCGACCTGTTCTTCGGCCTGCCGGGCCAGCTGTCCTGGGTGCACCACCACGCGGTCGCGGCGCTGGCCGGGATGAAGACGGGCTGGGTGTCGGGCCGCATCGACCTCGCGCGCTACGACCCGCCCGCGCCCGCCGACAGCGTGACGCCGATCGCCGCGCGGCCGCAGCCCGCGGACTGAGCGATCGTCAGGACGCGGCGGTGCCCGTTCGCTGCGCGAGTTCCTCGACCAGCACGTCCAGCGCGCGGCCGTCGATGCGCTTCAGCGCCGCGGCGCGCACGTCGTCGTCCTCGGGCAGGAACGACGCGGCGCCGAAGTCGCCCAGCAGCGCATGCGCGTCGTCGACCAGCAGGTTGTGCGCGTAGAAGTCGCCATGCATCAGGCCTTGCGCGTGCAGGTGCGCGAGCGCATCGCCGGCGCCGCGCGCGATCGCCCGTGCCTGCGCGGGCGTGAAGCGGGCGTCCGGCGCGTAGACGTCGCGCGTGCAGCTGGCCAGGCTGGGCGGGCCGGCCAGGCTGCGGTAGCGCGGCGGGATCAGGCCCATCACGAGGCCTTGCGCGCCCTGCGGATGGCCGTCGACGCGGCCCTCGACGCCGATCACGTGCGCGTGGACGTCGGCCGCGATGCAGGCCGCCATCTCGCTGCCGGGCAGGCCGTCGCTGGTCACCGCGCCCTTGAACAGCTTGACCGCGACGGGCCGGTCGCCTCCGCCCGCGGGTCGCCAGCGCGCCGACCAGATGTGGCCCGACGCGCCCTCGCCCAGCAGCTCGCCCAGCTGCAGCTCGCGCCACGCGATGTGCGCGATCGGTGTCGCCGCGAGCGCGCGCGCCTCCCGGGCCGCGTTGAACGGATTGCCCGCGTACGCGAGCCAGGTCAGGCGCGGCAGCGCGAGCAGGCCGTCGGGCAGCGCGTCCTCGAGCGTCGCGAAGCGGTTCGCGGACAGCCGCAACAGCTCGAGGCTCTCGCAGCGCGCGATCCCATCCGGCAGCCGCGTCAGGCGATTGCCCGCCAGCGCCAGCTTCATCAGGTTGCGGCAGGCGCCCAGCGTCTCGGGCATCGCCGCGATGCGGTTGTCGCTGAGGATCAGCCAGCGCAGATTGGCCGACAGCGACTCGGCGGGCACGCGCTCGATCGCGTTGGCCTTGAAGCCGACCAGATCGAGGACGGGGCAGGCGCCGAGCACGGCGGGCAGCGCCTCGAAGCGGTTGCCGGAGCAGAACAGCGTGCGCAGCGCGCGCAGCCGCGGCAGGTCGTCGGGCAGCGTGCGCAGCCGGTTGAGCGAGAGGTCGAGCGAGGCCAGCGTGTCGGCGAGCGCGAAGATCTCGCGCGGGAATTCGTCGAGCTCGCAATGGCGCAGGTCCAGGTGCGTGGCGCCGGCGAGGCGGCCGGCGCGCAGGTCGGCGAGCGTGTTCAGGTGGGCGGTCATCAGCAGCGGATTGTCGCCGTCCCTATACTTCGCGGCCCATTTCCCGGTTTTCCATGAAGCACTCCTTCCTGCGCCTGGCCCTCGTGCTGGGCCTGCTCTCGGCGATCGGCCC
>DASQCX010000425.1:0-2925 GCA_035634455.1 Burkholderiaceae bacterium | reverse complement strand
TCCGGCGATCGACATCGTGCTGGCCGAGGACCGCGAGTCGGCCCGCCACGCGCTGGCCGACGCCGACATCGTGGTGGTGGAGGACACGCTGCCCGACTTCGGCCCCGAGGACGTGCTGGACGTCGTCGCCGAGCGCGACGGCGTCTGCCAGCTGCCGGTGGTGCTGTACCACGGCGGCGCGCCCGAGACCGGCAACTGGAAGCAGCGCCGCGCCGGGCTGACGATCGCCGAGGCCGCGTCGCTGCCCGAGCTGCGCATGCAGACCGCGCTGTGGCTGCACCGCAGCCCGACCGCGCTGTCGGACGCCGACCGCGAAGCGATCGAGACGCTGCTGGTCGCGCGCGGCGCGCTCAAGGGCCGCAAGGCGCTGATCGTCGACGACGACATGCGCAACATCTTCGCGCTGGCCACCGTGCTGGACGAGCAGGGCATGGTGATCGTCTCGGCCGACAACGGCCGCGAGGCGATCCGCCTCGTGCAGGAGGATCCGGCGATCGACATCGTGCTGATGGACATCATGATGCCGGAGATGGACGGCATCGCGACGATGCAGGAGATCCGCAAGCTGCCGCGCGGCCGCGAGCTGCCGATGGTGGCCGTCACGGCCAAGGCGATGAAGGGCGACCGCCAGAAGTGCATCGAGGCGGGGGCCTGGGACTACATCTCCAAGCCCGTCGACCCGCGCTACCTGATGTCCGTGCTGCGGGGGTGGCTGTGCCGCTGAGCGCGGCGTCCGCCGCCGTCGCCGCGCCGTCCAGCCTGTGGGGCGCGCTGGCCGATCCGGCCGACCGCACCGACATCCTGGTGGTGGACGACCTGCCGGAGAAACTGCTCGTGTTCGAGACGGTGCTGGGCGAGCTGAACCAGAACATCGTGTTCGCGCGCTCGGGCTCGGACGCGCTGCGCCAGATCCTGCGGCGCGACTTCGCGGTGATCCTGCTGGACGTCAACATGCCGGACATGGACGGCTTCGAGACGGCCACGCTGATCCGCCGCTACAAGCGCGCGGCGCACACGCCCATCATCTTCATCACCTCGTACGCCGACGAGATGCAGACCGCGCGCGGTTACTCGCTGGGCGCGGTCGACTACATCCCGTCGCCGGTGGTGCCCGAGGTGCTGCGTTCCAAGGTGCGCGTGTTCGTCGAGCTGCACATCCTGCAGCGCCGCATCGCGCGCCAGGCCGACGAGCGCGTCGCGCTGGCGGCATCCGAGGCCGCGCTGCGGCTGGCCGAGGAGTCGACCAAGCGCTCCAGCCTGCTGGCCGGGCTGAGCCATGCGCTCAGCGGCGTGCTCGAGCCGCGCGAGGGCATGCGGGCGCTGCTGTCGCACGTGGTGCCGGCGCTGGCGCCCAACGCCACGGTGGCGCTGGTCGACGAGCGCGGCGTGGTCACGCACGCGGCCACGCGCACCAGCCTGTCCGAGGACGACGCCGGCAGCATCGAGGTCCCGCCGTCGGCCCTGCCTAGCGCGCATTTCGCGTTGCTGCGCCAGGCGCTGCTGCGGCCGGCGCAGGCCGGCGAGCAGGTGCAGCCGTTCGTCGACGGCGCGTTGCAGATGCTGCCGCTGGCGCATGGCGACCGCTTCCTCGGCGCGCTGTGGATCGACGGCGAGCTCACGGCGCTGTCGGCCGCGCTGCTCGACGAGGTGGCCGCGCGCGCGGCGATCGCGTTCGCGACGGCCAGCCTCTACCGCGCGCTGCAGGTGGAGATCGCCGAGCGCCGCCAGGCCGAGGCGCGGCTGGAGGAGGCCGCCCGGCGCAAGGACGAGTTCCTCGCGATGCTGGCGCACGAGCTGCGCAATCCGCTGGCGCCGATCCGCAACGCCGTCGAGCTGATCCGGGCGGCCGAGCCCGCCGGGACGCGGGTGCGCTGGGCCGCCGACGTCACCGACCGCCAGGTGCGCCAGCTCACGCGGCTGGTCGACGAGCTGCTGGACGTCGCGCGCATCAGCCAGGGCAAGGTCGTCCTGCAGCCGCAGTGCCTGGACCTCGTCACGCTGGTCGCGCAGGGCGTCGATTCGCAGCGCGAGGCGATGGTCCGGCGCCACCAGAGGCTCACGCTGTCGCTGCCCGAGACGCCGCTCAACCTCAACGGCGACGCCACGCGGCTGGCCCAGGTCGTCAACAACCTGTTGTCCAACGCGATCAAGTACACGCCCGAGGGCGGCGCGATCGCGGTGACCGTGGCGCGGGCGGAAGGCTTGGCGGGAGGGTTCGCGCTGCTGGAGGTGCGCGACGACGGCATCGGCATCGACGCCGAGCTGCTGCCGCACGTGTTCGAGCTGTTCGAGCAGGGCAAGCGCGCGCTCGATCGCACGCAGGGCGGGCTGGGCGTGGGCCTGACGCTGGTGCAGCGCCTGGTGCAGCTGCACGGCGGCGACGTCGTCGCCAGCAGCGCCGGGGCGGGGCAGGGCTCGCAGTTCCGCGTGCTGCTGCCGTGCCTGGGCGAGGACGAGGCCGCGCCGGTCGCGGAGCAGGACGGCGCCCAGCTGCCCGCCGCGGGCGTCGCGCGGCGCATCCTGGTCGTGGACGACAACGTGGACGTCGTCGAGACCACGACGATGCTGCTGTCGCTGTCCGGCCACCAGGTGCGCAGCGCCAAGGACGGCCTGCAGGCGCTGCACGTGGCCACCGAGTTCCGCCCCGACGTCGTGCTGCTGGACATCGGCCTGCCGCTGATGGACGGCTACGAGGTGGCGCGCCGCCTGCGCCTGGCGCCGCAGACGGCCGGCGCGCTGCTGATCGCGCTCACCGGCTACGGCCAGCAGGGCGATCGCCAGCGCGGCAAGGAGGCCGGGTTCGACGGCCACATGCTCAAGCCGGTCGACTCGCACGCCCTCGCGCGCATGATCGAAGGCTAGGCGGCTGGACGGCAGCAGCCGCCCAGCCGATGGCAGGCATGTTCGAGAGCACCCTCCAGCCTC
>DASQCX010000424.1:0-13398 GCA_035634455.1 Burkholderiaceae bacterium | reverse complement strand
TCCAGGAAGATGTCGGCGCCGGCCTTGAGCAGCATCAGCACCAGCGGGAACAGCAGCGTGGCCATGATGGCGCCGAAGCGGGGGCTGCGCGCGGCCTTGGCGTCCGCGTCGCTCGTCGCCTGCGCGCCGCCGCCCTGCGTGACGGCCAGGCCCGCGCCGGCGGCGCCGACCGGCACCAGCCGCGCGGCGACGGCGCCGTACAGCGGCCCGGCGATCGCCACCGCGGGCACGGCGATCAGCAGGCCCAGCGCCAGCGTGACGCCGACGTTGGCGTGCAGGATCGCGATCGCCGCGAGCGGCCCCGGGTGCGGCGGGATGAAGCCGTGCAGCACCGAGAGGCCCGCCAGCGCCGGGATGCCCAGCCGCATCGCCGGCCCGTTCGAGCGGTGCACGGCCAGCATCACGACGGGGATCAGCAGCACGAGGCCGATCTCGAAGAACATCGGGATGCCGATGATGGAGGCGATCAGCGCCATCTTCCACGGCAGCGCGGCGGGGCGTCCGCGCAGCAGGGTCTCGACGACCTTGTCCGCGCCGCCGGAGTCGGCCAGCAGCTTGCCCACCATCGCGCCGAGCGCGATCAGCACGCCGACGTAGCCCAGCACGCCGCCCACGCCGTTCTCGTACGACGCCGTCACCTTGCCCAGCGGGATGCCCGAGCCGACGCCCACGAACAGCGCGCCCACCGTCAGCGCGAGGAAGGCGTGCAGCTTGAGCCAGACGATCATCACCACGATCAGCGCGATGCCGATCGCGGCGACGACGAGCACCTGCGTGTCGTGCGCGTTCAGCACGGGTTGGGCGAGGTCGGCGGCCATTCGGGGTCTCCTGGTGTCGTGGGTCGTGTCAGGCCGCGAGGCCCAGGGCGGCGAGCACGTCGCCGGCGACGGACTCCGGCGCCGCGCCGATCTCGACGCGGATCACCGGCTCGTCGTCCGCGGGCTCCTCCAGCGTCGCGAACTGGCTGTCCAGCAGCGAGGACGGCATGAAGTGGCCCTGGCGCGTGGCCAGGCGCGTCGCGATCAGCTCGCGCGAGCCGTGCAGGTAGACGAACTCGACGCGCTCGCCGCGGCGGTCGATCAGCTCGCGGTACTTGCGCTTGAGCGCCGAGCAGGTGATGACGCCGGACTCGCCGGCATCGAGGCGCGCGTCGACCCAGTCGGCCACCTTGGCGAGCCAGGGCGCGCGGTCCTCGTCGGTCAGCGGATGGCCGGCCGCCATCTTGGCGACGTTGGCGGGCGGGTGCAGCGCGTCGCCTTCCTCGAACGGCCAGCGCAGGCGCTCGGCGATGATCCGGGCGACGGTGGTCTTGCCGGAGCCGGACACGCCCATCAGGACGAGGACGACGGGCGGCGCGAGGCGCTGGGGGGCGGCGGTCATGGGCGGTCTTCGGGTCCGGTCTGAAGGCCCGTGATCGGGCGCGCCGAAAATTCGGCTCGCCGAGCATACGTCGGGAAGACGCGCCGCGCGAGCGGCCCTCAGGCGGCGCGCATGCCGGCGAGGTCGACGATGTCGCTCACCTCGAGCACGTGGCGCGGCGCACCGGCCACCGCCGCGTTGACCATCGCCCGGCCCACTTCCTGCAGCGTGCAGAACTTCGAGGGCGCGAGCGCGCGGCCGATCGGGTAGATCCAGGCGAGCGCCTTGTACCAGCCCTTGAGGTTGCGCTGGCCGGCCGTCGCCCGCATCATCGCCGGACGGAACATGACCGCGCGCCGGAACAGGCGCAGCAGCTCGTTCTCGGTCGCGCCCTTGACGCGCGCCCACATCACCTGGCCGTGCTCGGTGGAGTCGGTGCCCGCGCCGGTGACGTAGCAGAACGTCATCTCCGGGTTCAGGCGCGCCAGCGTGTTGCCGAAGGCGACGGTGAGGTCGTAGGTGACGTGGCGGTAGTCGCGCTCGCTCATGCCGATCGACGACGCGCCCAGGCAGAAGAAGCAGGCGTCGTAGCCCGCGAGCTGGCGCTCGATCGCGGACAGGTCGTGGAAGTCGGCGTGGACGACCTCGGCGAGCTTGGGATGCGCGCGCCCCAGCGGCTTGCGGTTGACGACCAGCACGCGCGCCACGCGCGGGTCGGCCAGGCATTCGAGCAGCACGCCTTCGCCGACCATGCCGGTGGCGCCGGTGAGGATGACCGAGATCGTCATGCGGGACCCTTTCTCAGGCGGCCTGCACGGCGGCCGCGTTCGGCTCGAAGGCCTCGACCGCCTGCCACCAGCGCTCGCCCGCGTGCGGCTGCGCCAGCGACAGGCGCTCGCCCATGGCCGGCGTGGCCAGCGCCACTCCGCGCGCCTGCGCCAGCGCGAGGATGCGGTCGAACGGCTCGTGCCAGGCGTGCATCGCGAGGTCGAAGGTGCCGTTGTGAAGCGGCATCAGCCAGCGGCCGCGCACGTCCAGGTGCGCCTGCAGCGACTCCTCGGGTTGCATGTGGACCTCGGGCCATTGCGCATCATAGGCGCCGGTCTCCATGAACGTCACGTCGAACGGGCCGAGGCGCTCGCCGATCTCCGCGAAGCCGGCGTGGTAGCCGGTGTCGCCGCTGAAGAACAGGCGCAGGTCGCCGGCCAGGATCACCCACGAGGCCCACAGCGTGGCGTCGCCGTCGCCCAGGCCGCGGCCCGAGAAGTGCTGCGCGGGCGTCGCGACCAGGCGCACGCCGGCCAGCGCGGTCTGCTGCCACCAGTCGAGCTGGCGCACCTTCTCGGGCGGGATGCCCCAGCCGATCAGGCGGCCGCCGACGCCCAGCGGCGTGACGAACATGTCCACCTTGGGCGCCAGTTCGAGCACGGCGGCGCGGTCGAGGTGGTCGTAGTGGTCGTGCGACAGGATCACGCCCTTGATGGGCGGCAACTCGGCGATCGAGATCGGCGGCGCGTGGAAGCGCTTCGGGCCGGCCCACTGCACCGGCGAGGCGCGCTCCGAGAACACCGGGTCGGTCAGCCAGAACTCGCCCGCCAGCTTCAGCAGCAGCGTGGAGTGGCCGAGCCGGAACAGGCTGGCGTCGGGCGCCGCGGCCAGCGCCGCCGCGTCCAGCGGGCGCACGGGAATCGGCGCGCGCGGCACGGTGGTGTCGGGCTTCTGGGTCAGCACGCGCCAGGCCATGGCCAGGGTCTTGCGCAGGCCCGGCGCGCGGCGCGGCACGACGTTGTGGAACCTGCCGTCGCGGTGCTGCAGCGAGGCGGTGTCATTGGGCGAGGGCGCCTGGCGGGCGCGCGAGGAGAGGCAGGTCATGGCGGCATCCGGTTCGTGGGAGGGCGGCGTGCAGTCCCGCTTCGATAAGTAAACTGCACCGTGTAGTTTTCAGTGTACGGCCGTTTCGCCAAAAAGTAAACTGACTGGTGTAAAGTTCCGTCATGGCCACCCCCTCCCGCCTCACCGACCGCAAGCGCGACGCCATCGTCCAGGCGGCGATCGCGGAGTTCCGCGACAACGGCTTCGAGGCCACCAGCGTCGACAAGGTGGCCGCGCGCGCGGAGGTGTCCAAGCGCACGCTCTACAACCACTTCGCGAGCAAGGACGAGCTGTTCGCCGCGATCCTGCACATCCTGTGGGAGAGCAGCGCCGGCGAGCTGCTGCGCCCCTACGAGCCGGGCCGGCCGCTGCGCGAGCAGCTGCTGGCGCTGGTGCATGCCAAGCTGGCCATGCTCGCCGACGACAACTTCGTCGCGCTCGCCCGCGTGGCCATCGCCGCCGCCCTGCATTCGCCGGAGCGGGCGCGCGAGATGGTGGAGCGCATCGGCGAGAAGGACGCCGCGATGCTGGACTGGATCCGCGCCGCGCAGAAGCATGGCACGCTCGTGCCCGCCGACGCCGCACAGGCGTACAAGCAGCTCGAATGCCTGGTCAAGGGCGTCGCGTTCTGGCCGCAGGTCGCTATGGGCCAGCCGCGCCTGACGCCGGCCGCGCAGAAGAAGCTGGCGGCGGCGACGGTCGACCTGTTCCTCAGCCACTACGGCGCGTAGCGGCGAACCCCGTTCAAGGCACGCGCACCGCGCGCGGCTCGCCCAGCGCCGGCAGGCGCGCGTCGTAGGGCGCGTGCGGCGCGCGATACGGTTCCAGGTAGGAGGTCAGCGCATCGATGTCCTGCGCGCCGCCGCGGCGGTCGGTGCCCGACTTCAGCATCGCGTAGCCGTCGCCGCCGCTGGCCAGGAAGCTGTTGACGGTGACGCGCCACTGGCGCGCCGGCTCCAGCACCACGCCCGCATTGACGACGGACTGCGTGGGCCCGGTGACCTCAGGCGGCACGGCCGCCAGGTCGACCGGCGTCCAGTCGACGTCGACGACCTTCGCGCCCGCCGGGGCCCCGGCGCTCCACTTGACGCGCAGGCCCGCGGACCACTGCAGCACGCATTCGGACGGCTCGCCCTTGCAGTGCTCGAACTGCCGCTCGAGCAGCGCCTTCAGCTGCGCGGAGGTGAGCGTCATCGTCACCAGGCTGTTGCCGAACGGCTGCACCGTGAAGGCGGCACCGTAGGTCAACGCGAAGGGCGCGCTCGCGCCGGCGGGCGGCACGAAGCCGGCCGCGCGCACGCCGCCCGGGTTCATGAACGCGATCTGCGCCGCGCCGGCGGCGGGGGCCTGGGTGGCGCGCAGCTGGCTGTCGGCGATCAGGCTGCCGGCGGGCGTCTCGCCGGCGGCGTCGGCATCGTTCGGCAACGCCTGCGCCAGCTGGCCGACGACCCGCCCGGCCAGCGGCGCTGCGAGCGTCGCGTAGCCCTGGACGATGTCGCGCACGGCGGGATCGACCGGCACCGCCGGGTCGTCGCGCAGCACCAGCCGGTTGACCGGCGAGACCTGGACGACGCGGCGCGTGAGCGGATCCAGCACGAGGTCGACGTCGGTCAGCACGCGGCCGTACGAGGCGGCGCTGGTGACGGGGACCAGGCGGCCCGCCCGGTTCGGCAGGCCGGTCGCGCGCGCCGCGCCCACCGCGTTGGCCGAGCAGTTGTAGGCCGCATGGGTGTGGGCGCTGACCACCAGGGCGACGGCGTCGTCGAGCCGGCGCACGATCCGCGCGATGTCGGACTCGCTGCCGTCCGGGTTGCGCAGCGCGTCGTCGCAGCCGTTGATGTCGCCCGCGGCGCCGGGCTGGACGCCGCCCTGGTGCACCAGCACGACGATGGCCTCGACGCCCTGCGCGCGCAGCTGCGGGACCAGCGCGTTGACGGTGTCGGCTTCGTCGCGGAATTGCAGTCCGGCGACGCCGGTCGGCGACACGATGCCCGGCGTGCCGCGCAGCGTCATCCCGATGAAGGCGACCGGGACGCCGTCGAAGGTCTTGATGCCGTAGGGCGGCAGCAAGGTGCGGCCGGTGGCGGTGTCGACGACGTTGGCCGACAGCCACTGGAAGCGCGCGCCGTCGAACGTGCCCGGCGCCTTCGAGCCCAGGCCCTTGCAGCTGTTCGGGTCGGGCCGGCCGTCGGCGAGCCTGCAGCCGCCGTGCTGCAGCCGCAGCAGTTCGGCCGCGCCCTTGTCGAACTCGTGGTTGCCCACGGACGTGAAGTCGACGCCGACGTGGTTGAGCGCCTCGACCGCGGGTTCGTCGAGGAACAGGGCCGACACCAGCGGCGACGCGCCGACGAAGTCGCCGCCGCCCACCACGACGTGGTTCGGGTTCGCGGCCGCCAGGCGCGCGACCCAGGCCGCGAGCGCGTCGGCGCCGCCGACCGGCCGCCTGGGCGCCTGGGCGTTCTCGCCGAAGCGGCCCGGCGACTGCAGGTTGCCGTGGAAGTCGTTGAAGGCCAGCAGCTTCACGGTGACCGGCGCGGCGGCGGGCGACGGGGCGGTGGCGCAGCCGGCGAGGGCGGCGGCCAGCAGGGCGGCGAGGATGGGCGGGCGCAGGAGCGGCATGGGCGGGCGTGTCGGGTGTTCGTGACTGTGCGGCCATTGTGTGGCGTCGCGGTGACTGCCGCCGGTACTTGTCCGCGGCACCCGCGTTCGCGGTACGACAGGCGCGCCCGCAGTCGCTAAGATCGGCGCCAGAGGGTAACGCCGCGTGCATCACCGGGCACGACGATCCGGGCACCGCCGCACGACGAACAGAATGGACAGCACGGACGGCCGTTCCGCACCGATGAATCCGGCCCTGGCCGACGCGCCCGCCAGCGCGCCGCCGGGCGCCGTCATGTTCGGCCTGCACTCGCTCCTGGTGGTCTGCGGGTACTACCTCGCGGCCCGCCTGGGCCTGCTCATTCCCTACGTCGGCACGCACATCTCGCTGATCTGGCTGCCCACCGGCATCGCCGTGGCGGCGTTCCGGCGCTGGGGCCTGGGCATGGCGCCCGCGGTCTGGGTGGCCGCGACGGCGGCCAACGCCTCGATCGGCGGGCCGTTGTGGATCTCGGCCGGCATCGGCATCGGCAACACCGCCGGCACGGCGCTCGCCGCGTGGCTGCTGCGCTACTTCGGCTTCGACGACCGCCTGCTGCAGCGGCGCGACATCACCATCTTCCTGGCCGCCGTGGCGCTGGGCATGTGCGTCACCTCGCTCAACGGCGTGCTGTGGCTGAGCGTGGCGGGCGCGTCGGAAGCGGCGCGCGGCGTCCTGGCCTGGATCGCCTGGCTGGTCGGCGACGCCGTCGGCGCGCTGCTGGCCGGCGTGCCGCTGGTCGCGTGGAGCCGCGAGGGGGCGGCGCAGGCCTTCGGCGGCCGCGCGGGCCTGCGCAACCTGGCGTCGCAGGCGGTCGTGGTGGCCTGTGGCCTGACAGCGTTTTCCGGCTGGCTGGCGCACGACTCCGCCTTCGTGTACCCGCTGCTGGCGCTGCCGTTCTTCGTGCTGGCGCTGCTGGCGATGCGCGGCGGCGTGGTGGCGGCTTCGATCGGCGTGCTGCTGCTGTCGCTCGCGGCAGGCTACGGCACCGCGCGCGGCTTCGGGCCGTTCGCGCTGCACGACCCGCGCGCCGGCTCGCTGGCGCTCTGGAGCTACATCACGGCGCAAGCCTTCACCAGCCTGCTGATCTGCGGCATGGGCATGGCGCTGCAGGCGAGCCAGCGCCAGTTCGAGGCCTTCCTGCGCAACACCGCCGACGGCATCCTGGTGATCGACGACCACGGCCGGCTGCTGCACGCCAACGCGGCCTTCGCGGCGATGACCGGCACCGACGCCGGCGCCCTCGCGGGCCGGCGCGCGAGCGAGGTGCTGCGCGGCGCCGCGAGCCCGCTCGCCGCGCTGGTGGCCGACGGCGCGCCGGCGGCCACCACCGAGCTCGCGCTCGCGCGGGCGGGCGCCGAGCCGCTGGTGGTCGAGTGCCATGTCGCGCGCTACCGCAACGCGAGCGGGCCCTGGCAGACCCACGTGAGCCTGCGCGACATCACGCAGCGCCGCGTCGCGCAGGAGCGCATCGCGACCAGCGAGGCGCGGCTCAAGGCCGTCACCGACAACGTCCCGGCGATGTTCGCCTACGTCGACCGCAACCAGGTCTACCGCTTCGCCAACGGCCACTTCCGCCAGGCGATGGGCGTCGAACCGGAGCAGGTCGTCGGCCGCACGATGCGCGAGTTCCTGGGCGACGCCGCGCACGCCGCGCTGCTGCCGCACATCGAGGGCGCGCTGCGCGGCGAGCCGCAGCACTTCGAGCGCACGGGCTGGAAGCACAACGCCAACACGCATTTCATGGTGCGCTACGTGCCCGAGACGCGGACCGACGGTTCGGTGCCGGGCTTCTTCATCATGGTGCTCGACATCACGGAGCGCTTCAGCGCGGAGCTGGCGCTGGCGCGCAGCGAGGCCATGGTGCGCACGATCACCGACCACGTGCCGGGCCTGATCTCGCACATGGACCGCGACTGCCGCTACACCTTCGTCAACGCCAACTACATGCGCTGGTTCGCGCTGCCGGAGTCGCCGGTGGGCAAGACGGTGGCGGAGGTCTTCGGCCCGGAGGTGTTCGAGGGCGTGCGCGCCCGCATCGACGAGGCGCTGGCCGGCCGCGACGTCGTCTTCGACCTCACGAACAAGGTGCCCGGCGGGGTCGACTTCATGCAGGTGCACTACGTCCCCGACCGCGACGAGCGCGGCGAGGTCATCGGCGTCTACGGCCTGGTGACCGACCGCACCGAGCAGCAGCACGCGCGCGACCGCATCGAGGCGAGCGAGCGCCAGCTGCGCGCCGTCACCGACAACCTGCCGCTGTTGATCAGCTACATCGATGCCGGCGAGCGCATGCGCTTCATGAACGCCACCTTCCACGAATGGCTGGGCGTCGACCTCGTCGCATCGATGGGCCGGCCGCTCGCCGAGGTGGTGGGCGACGAGATCTACCAGTCGCGGCGCGAGCACCTGCGCACCGCGCTCGGCGGCCGCCGGGTCGAGTTCGAGGCCGTCTCGCGGACGCTGCAAGGGCCGCGCCACCTGCACACGATCTACCTGCCCGACGTGCGCGACGACGGCCGCGTCCGCGGCATCTTCACGCTCAGCTCCGACGTCAGCGCGCAGAAGGACGTCGAGCGCGAGCTGCAGCGCCTCGCGCGCGTCGACACGCTCACCGGCCTGGCGAACCGGCGCCAGTTCGACGAGCTGCTGGAGCAGGCGCTCGCGCGCTACCGCCGGTCGCGCCGGCCGCTGGCGCTGATCTACCTGGACATCGACCGCTTCAAGTCCATCAACGACACCCACGGCCACGGCGTCGGCGACGCGGTGCTGCGCGAGTTCGCCAGGCGCCTGGAAGCGGGGCTGCGCGAGACCGACGTCGCGGCGCGGCTGTCGGGCGACGAGTTCGTCGTCATGCTCGACGGCCTGGCGGTGCGCGACGAGGCGATCGCCGTGGCCCACAAGCTGCTGCAGGCCATCCGCGTGCCGATGGCGCTGCCCGGCAGGACGCTGGACGTGTCCTCCAGCATGGGCCTGGCCTGGCTCGACGGCACGGTCGACGTCGACGCGCAGGCGCTGATGGTGCGCGCCGACCGGGCGCTGTACCGCGCCAAGGAAGGCGGACGCAACGGGCTGGGCATCGCCGAGGACTGAGCCCGTCAGTCGCCCGCCGCTTCGCGCCAGCAGCCGCGCAGGCCCTCGACCAGGAAGGCGATCGTGCGCCGGCGCTCCGCGGCCGACGCGTCGGCGTTCGCGGGCGGCAGCGCCTCGTCCGCGCGCACGATGGCCGCGTACAGCGCGGCGCTGGCCAGGTGCCAGCCGGCCCGGCGCGTGTCCTCGGCCAGCGCGGGACGCGCCCGCGCGAAGGCCCGCATGACGAGTTCCTGCGCGCAATCCAGGTTGCGCCGGCGCTGCGGTCCGAGCTCGGCCTCCATGGCCAGCCGCATCATCAGCTGCAGGTAGAGCCGGCCCTGCGGCGTCGCGTAGAGGTCGAACTCGTCGTTCGCCCAGCGCGCGACGAAGTCGTCGAGGGCGACGTGCGGCGCGCCGTCGACGTCGGATCGCAGGGTCTGCAGGCGGCGCTCGCAGCGAAGGTTCTGCTGCTGGAGCACGGCGTCGAGCAGCTGGCTCTTGCCGCCGAAATGGTGGTCGAGCAGCGTCAGCGAGCAGCCCGCGTCGCGCGCGATGTCGCGCAGGCTGCTGCCGCGGTAGCCGTGGGTGGCGAAGGCGCGCGCGGCCGCATCGAGGATGCGGTCGCGGCGCGAGGTGGCGGCGTCGGAGGCCGGGCCGGCCGCACGCTCGGTGATGCGGTCTTCGGTCATCGCGTGCCGGTGGCGAGCGGACGGCCGGGGTGGAGGGATGCCATGGCGTGCTCCTGCGGGGGACGGGCCTGTGTACGTCCGCCGGTATCGGCAATGCCCGTTCCCCGTCCGTCGCCCGCGCGGTCGGGGCACCCCGCTTGCCGCATCCCGGTCGAACGATGCAGATGAAAGGTGCCGACATGGACCACCAGCCCGCCGCGCCCGGCAAGGGCACGCGAGACGACAGGGCGCCCGGCCAGACGCGGACGACCCACGACCAGAGCCTGGATCCCGCCGCGACGCGCGACCACGACGGCCGCGTGAAGCCGCGCGTCGAGCCCGCGCTGCCGCACGAGCTGGACGAGTCGGCGCGCAGCCAGGCCTGCGCGAGCGTGCGCCAGGTCGAGATCGGTCGGCAGGCGCTGGAGGACGAGCTGAGCCCGTCCGTGGACACCGACCGCGGGCCGGTGCTGGACAAGGTCTACCACGAGCACGTGGCGACCGACCGCGGCCACACGCCACGGCGGCGGTAGCGCGCTCGCGGCGTCAAGCCGGCGTCAGCGGAACGCTCAGGCCTGCACCAGCCCCGCCCGCGCGAACGGCAGCCGCAGCACGTCGGGCCCGCCGGCGCGCGCGATCGCGTTGGCCACCGCGGGCGCCAGCGGCGGCACGCCGGGTTCGCCAACGCCCGACGGCGCGGCGGTGCTGGGCGCGATGAAGACCTCGACGGCGGGCATCTCGTAGATGCGCAGCGCGCGGTACTGGTGGAAGTTGCGCTGCACCGGGCGGCCGGCCTTGAGCTCGATCTCGCTGTAGTAGAGCGCGCCGAGCGCGAAGCCGATGCCGCCTTCCATCTGCGCGCGGATGACGTCGGGATTGACGGCCACGCCGCAGTCGACCACGCACCACACCTTGTCGACGCGCACCTTGCCGTCCTTGAGCGTGACGTCGGCCACCTGGGCCACGGCGGTGCCGAAGCTCTCGTGCAGCGCGATGCCCTGCGCGGAGCCGGCCGGCATCGCCTTGCCGAAGCCGGACTTCTCGGCCACCAGCTTCAGGACGCGCGTGGCGCGCTCGTTCTTCTCCAGCAGCGCCAGGCGGAAGGCGAGCGGATCCTGGCCCGCGGCGCGCGCGAGCTTATCCATCATCGTCTCCATCACATACGCGGTATGGGTATTGCCCACCGAGCGCCACCACAGCGGACGCACCGGCAGCGATGGCGAGTGCAACTGGCCGTCCAGCATCGGCAGGTCGTAGGAGGTCGGGCTCACGCCCTCCACCGAGGTCGGGTCGACGCCGTCCTTGACCATCATCTTGGCCATCATCGTGTCGCCGACGATGGACTGGCCGACGATCGCGTGCTGCCACGACGCCACCTTGCCGCCGCCGTCCAGCCCCACCTTGACCGAGTGGACCATCATCGGCCGGTACAGGCCGGCGCCCATGTCGTCCTCGCGGCTGTACTGCAGGCGCACCGGCGCGCGGCCCTTGATCGCGACCGCGACGTTGACCGCGGCCACCGTGAAGTCGCTCCAGGCGTTGGCGCGGCGGCCGAAGCTGCCGCCGGAGACCAGCGTGTGCAGCCGGACCTTGTCCATGGGCAGGCCCGCCGCCTTGGCCGCGAACATGTGGTCGAAGGTGGGGAACTGGTGGCCGGCCCAGGTCTCCAGCATGCCGTCGTGCAGCCAGGCGACGCAGCCCTGGGGCTCCATCGGCGCGTGCGCCAGGAACGGGAATTCGTAGACGGCCTCGAGGGTCCTGGCGGCGGGTTGGGCTGGCGTCGCGGGCTTGGTGAACGGCGTGCCGGGCTGGCCGGCGAGTTCGCGGTAGTGCGCCAGCAGCGCCTCGGAGTCGAGCGACGCGCCGGCCGATTCGTCCCACGTCACCTTGAGCGCGCGCCGGCCCTGCATCGCGGCCCAGGTGTTCTTCGCGACGACGGCCACGCCCTCGGGCACGGCGACGACGTCGGTCACGCCCTTGACCTTCTTCGCGTCGGCCGCGTCGAACGACACCATCTTCGCGCCGAACGACGGCGGGAACGCGATCACGGCGCTGAGCAGGCCCGGCAGCTTGACGTCGCCGGTGTAGACGGCGGTGCCGGTGCACTTGGACGGCGAGTCGACGCGCGGCGTGGCGTGCTCGCGGCCCATCAGGGCGAACTGCGCCGGCGTCTTCAGCGCGGGCTTGGGCGGGGGCGTCTGCTTCGCGGCCGCGGCGGCCATCTCGCCGTAGGTGGCGCGCTGGCCCGACGCGTGGGTGAGCACGCTGTCGCTGGCGCGGATCTCGTCTGCCGGCACCTTCCACCGCTCGGCCGCGGCGGCGACCAGCATCGCGCGCGCCGTGGCGCCGGCCTCGCGGTACTGCATGTACGAGTTGGAGATCGCCGACGAGCCGCCCGTGCCCTGCATGGTGCCGAACAAGAGGTTGGCGTAGAGCTTGGGGTCGGACGGCGCGTATTCGGTGCGCACCAGCGACCAGTCGGCGTCGAGCTCGTCGGCCAGCAGCGTGGCCAGGCCGGTGGTGTTGCCTTCGCCCATCTCGTGGTGCTTGCAGACGATGGTGACGAGGTTGTCCGTGCCGACGCGGACGAACTGGTTCGGCGCGAGCGGGGCCGGGGCCGCGCCCTTGGCCGCCGCGGCCTGGGCGGCCTCGGGCGCCCAGGCGCCGATCGCCACGACGAGGCCGCCCGCCGCGCCCGAGGCGAGCAGCGTGCGTCGCGTGACGCCCGCGGGCGCCGCGCGCGAGGCCGGCGACTGGGCCCGGAGTTCGGCTAGCATCTGCTCGCGGAAGGCGTGCATCAACGGGTGCATGGCGTTCTCCTCAGGCTTCAGAGCTGGCCGGCCGCGGCGTGGATCGCGGCGCGGATTCGGACGTAGGTGGCGCACCGGCAGATGTTGCCGGCCATCGCCTGGTCGATGTCCTCGTCGCTGGGCTTGGGGTTCTGCTCCAGCAGCGCCGTGGCCGACATGATCTGGCCCGACTGGCAGTAGCCGCACTGCACGACGTCGTGCTCGATCCAGGCCTTCTGCACCGCCTTGGCGGCCTTGGACTGCAGGCCCTCGATGGTGGTGATCTTGCGGCCCGCGACCGCGGTGGCCGGCGTCACGCACGAGCGCGCCGGCTGGCCGTCCACGTGCACGGTGCAGGCGCCGCATTGCGCGACGCCGCAGCCGAACTTGGTGCCGGTCAGGCCGATGTCGTCGCGGATCACCCACAGCAGCGGGGTGTCCGGGTCGGCCTCCACCTTGTGGGCATGACCATTGACGTTGAGCGAAACGACGGGCATTGCGCAACTCCGTGAAGGAAATCGGAGAGCGCAGTATGCTCGCCGCTTGGAATTTTTCCAGGGGATTCGCATGCGACCGACGACGCTGGTTGGATTTGCCCTCACGGCCCTGCTGGCGCTGCCCGCCGCGCGCGCCCAGACCGCCGCCCTGAAGTCGCCGGCCGACTTCGCCGGCATCGCCGACCCAGCGGAGCGGTCGCGCGCGCTGTTCGCCGAGGCCGGCAAGGTCATCCAGAGCCCGCGCTGCCAGAACTGCCATCCGGTCGGCCAGCGCCCGAGCCAGGGCGACGACATGCACCCGCACCTGCCGCTGGTGGTGCGCGGCAAGGACGACCACGGCGCCATCGCGATGCGCTGCGCCACCTGCCACCAGGCCGCCAACTTCCAGCCGGCCGGCGTGCCCGGCGCGCCCAAGTGGCACGTCGCGCCGACCGAGATGGCCTGGCAGGGCAAGTCGCTCAGCCAGATCTGCGAGCAGATCAAGGATCCGGCGCGCAACGGCA